>JANOZI010000275.1:0-2774 GCA_031429375.1 Acidobacteriota bacterium
CGGGTCGAGCACGTCCTCGATGCCGGTCATCGAGCTCACCGTCGTGCCGCCCTCGTTAATCGAGTCCGCGGCCACGTGCGAGTGCGCGTCGATGATGCCGGGCGTGACGAAGCGGCCCTTGGCGTCGACGACGTCCGCACCCGCCGGCACATCGGTGCCCGGACCGCCGACGGCGGCGATCTTGCCGTCACGCAGGATTACCGTGCCGTTCTGAATCGTTCCGCGCGTGACGGTGAGCACCGTGCCGCCGCGAATCGCGACCACCGACGGACGGGCTGCCTGCGCGGCCGGCCGGCCTTCCTGTGCCGTGACGACGGTCGTGACGATGCCGATTGCGAGGAGAAGCTTCTTCATAGGAACCCTTTGTGCCTTGAGCCTTTATTGAGCGCTACCCGCCTGCTGGTTCCAGATGTATTTCGTGAACCAGTCGAGATTCTGCTGCATCGCCGCGCGATTGGCTTTCGGCTTGGTGAGCCCGTGGCCAAAGCCCTTGAAGATCGATAACTGCACCGGCACGTTCTGGTCGCGCAGGCCCTGGTACAACTGGAATGCATTCGGAATCGGCACCCGCGGATCGTCACCGCCATGCTGGATGAGCGTGGGCGTCTTCGCCTGCTTGATGTAGGTCATCGGCGAGGTGTCGGCGTAAATCTTCGGATCGTCCCACGGCGTCGCCTTCAAGTACTGCCGCGTGAACGGATGGATGTCGGTGTTGACGTAATAGGTCATCCAATCGGAAATGCCGGCGCCGACCGAGATCGCCTTGAACCGATCCGAGTGCCGCGTCGTGAGAAAGGCGGAGATGTAGCCGCCCTGGCTCCAGCCCATGCTGCCGACCCGATCGCGATCGACCAGGCCCTGCGAGATCAGGGCGTCGATTCCCGCCAGCACATCCCACGCGTCGCCGATGCCGAGGTTGCGCACATTCAGCGACCGGAACTTCTCGCCGTAACCGGCGCTGCCGCGATAGTTGGGTTCGAGCACCAGCGCGCCCCTGGCGAGAAACAGGTCGATGGGGTAGTAACCTGCGCCATTGCTGTACGGGACGGGCCGCGAGGTGCCGGTCGGGCCGCCATGGATCACGACCAGCAGCGGATAGCGGCGTCCGGCCTTGAAGTCGGACGGCTTATGCAGCACGCCCTCGATCTCGGCGCCGTCCTGGCTTTTCCAGCGCACGACCTCGCGCAGATGCTTCGGCCATGCGGCGATCTGGTCGCCGCTGTCGCTGACTTTGGTCGCGGCCATCGTCGCCACCGGCGCGACGTAGATCTCCGGAAACGTCCCGGGCCCTGATCCCTGAAACGCGACGGTGCCGCCGTCGCCGGTGATCGAGAACCCACCGCTGTTCCACTCGTCGCGGGCCGAGCGGCGGTCGATTCTTCGCGTCGCCGGATCGAGCATGTACAAATACGACCAGGTCCGCTGCGACGCCGTGAACGCAATGCCGGCCTTCGTCCACGCAATCAAGTCGGGATTCTCGTCGAACGCATCGGTCAGGCTCTGCACGGCGGGCGCGCCCGGCGAGACGAGGGCAATTACGCGGTTCTGGAAGAAATAGAACGGCTTGCCCATCGACGACACAAAAGCGATGCGCGAGCCATCGGGCGACCATCGCGGGTTCGAGTCGGGCCCGTCCTGTGCCACCACGACCGATCGATCGCCCGTGGCGGCATCGACGATCGAAATGTCGGCGGTCCCACCGTCCGCGGGATCGCTCGTGTTGCGATGGTCGAAGGCGAGGTACTTGCCGTCAGGCGACCAGTCGAAGCTGCCGACGACGAACGATCCTTTCGTGAGGGCGCGGGTTGCGCGGGCCGAGATCTCGAAGACGTGCAGATGGGTGTAGCGCTGATCTTGATCCTCGAGCTTGATTTCACCCCACCGCTTCTCGCGTTCTTTCATCGCATCCGTGACCGGGTCGGCCATCGTGTACGCGATCTGCGCGCCCGACGGCGACCACGCAAAGCTGGTGACGCCTTCCTCGGTGCTGGTGAGCTTTTCCGCTTCGCCGCCCGCCACCGCAATGCGATAGAGCTGGCGTTTGCCGTCGCGGTCCGACACGAAACCAAGCCACGCGCCGTCCGGCGACCATGCCGGCAGGCTGCTCGACTTTGTCGCGTTGGTGAGCTGTCGCGATGACCCCGACGCGGCGTCGCCGATCCAGATCTCGGTTTCGAAGGCGTTCTCGTCCCAGTTGGCTTCGCGCACCGTATAGGCGACGAGTTTGCCGTGGGGCGAAATGGCCGGCGAGCCGACGCGCTTCAGGTTGATGACGTCGTCGATGGTCGGCCGAGCCTGGCCTTGCGCCTGTATCGACGGACGGGCCACAGAGACGCAGAGGCACAGAGAAACGATGGTTAAAACGCGTGCTACGGTGGGTTTTTGTCGGTGGTTCATAGGTGCCTTGAGAACTGGCGAATTGACGAATAAGCGACGACGAGGCCCTGAAGGCGTATTAGGGACCAGATCCGAGGCATTTGAAGAAAAATCTTGTTGGCTTGACAGCGGCGCACGGCCGAGCCAGAGTTACTGATTCCGGCCTTTCCGGGCCGATTGTCAGTCAATCCCAAGGAGCTCCAGATGCGTAATGTGATTTCGATGGTAGCGGGTGCGGCGTTTGTCGCGGCCCTGGTGATGCCCGTGTTTGCCGCCGACATGACGGTGAAGGGCGAAGTCGTGGACATCGCCTGCGCGACGTCGAAGAAAGAAGCCGGCAAGGGCGCGGCCCACGCCGGGTGCGCAATGTCGTGCGCCAAGGGCGGCCAGCCGGTCGG
>JANOZI010000276.1:0-1805 GCA_031429375.1 Acidobacteriota bacterium
CGGGAGATCGACGGGCTCGAGCTGCCTGCGGTCGAGAAGATCTCCGAGAGCCAGCGGGAGGATCCGTTCCAAATCCTGATCTCGGCGCTGCTTTCTGCCCGCACGCAAGACGCGACCACACTGGCGGCGTCGAGGAGATTGTTCAGGAAGGCGCGGACGCCGGATGGCGTGGCGAAGCTCGGCGTGAAGCAGATCGAGAAGCTGATCTATCCGGTGAGCTTCTATCGCAACAAGGCGGTGTTCGTGCAGCAAACCGCCAGGGCCATCGTCGAGCGCTTCGGCGGCCGGGTGCCGTCGACGCTCGAAGAGCTCGTCACCCTGCCGGGTGTGGGGCGCAAGACGGCGACGCTGGTCATGATCCTGGCGTTCAAGAGCCGGCAGCACATCTGCGTCGACATCCACGTGCACCGGATTTCGAACCGGATGGGGTGGGTGCAGACCGCCTCGCCCGACAAGACCGAGCTGGCCCTCTATGACGCCACCGACGCGCGGTGGTGGCCGCTGCTCAACCTCTATCTCGTGACGTGGGGGCAGAACATCTGCCGCCCGGTGTATCCTCGTTGTCACGAGTGCGCGATCGTGTCCGACTGCCGTCGGATTAACGTCGAGCGCGTGGGTAAGCCCACGGGATAAACCTGGGCTTAGTCTCAGTTGCCAGTTGCCAGTTAACAAGAAGAGCATGCTGGAAACTGGAAACTGTGAACTGTTCGTAAGGAGTCATATTCATGCGAGTTCGGATTCTGACGTTTGTTCTTGCGAGTGTGATGATGGTCGGCAACGCGGCGATGGCCCAGACGTCCAAGCCGGCGCCCGCCAAGCCGGCGACGCCGTCGACCGGCAAGCCTGCGCAGGCCAAGCCCGCACCGGCCCCTGCCAAGCCCACCGCTCCGGCCGCGACCGCTGCAGCGGGGAAGACTTCGCCCGGAGCAGGGCCGGTCATCGTGGTCGAGACCGAGAAGGGCACGTTCGAGTTCGAGACCTATCCCAACGAAGCGCCGAAGACGGTCGCGCACATCGTGAACCTGGTGAACACGAAGTTCTACAATGGCCAGCGCGTGCACCGCGTGGTGCCCGGGTTCGTGATCCAGATGGGCGATCCCCAGACGCGGGACATGACGAAGCAGGCGATGTGGGGCAACGGCGGCAGCGGCAAGCCGATCGGAGCGGCGGAAATCACCAAGACCCGCACGCACTCCACGAAGGGCATGGTCGCGATGGCCCACGCCGGCGACGCGTCGAAGGCCGACAGCCAGTTCTACGTGACGCTGGCGCCGCAGACGCGCCTCGACGCCGACTACGCGGTGTTCGGCAAGGTGATCTCGGGCATGGATGTCGTCGAGAAGATCCAGGCGCCCGACCGGATCATCAGAGTAACCGTGCGCGGGGCAAAGTAGGCACGCCCGCCAGATCTGGAAAGCGCTCGACGAGCTCGGCCGGCAACCGCGCCGTGACCGGCTCGTCGAGCATCTTCCGCAGCGTCACCGCATTGGCGACCGACTGCGCGGAGAAGTGGTTGTTCATATACAAGTAGGCCTTCTTCACCAGCGCGCGCGCGTCCCGCGCCTTCTGCGCGAGCGGCGCCAGCTCCGCGGCTGAGTACAGGTAGTTGTAGCGGTCCTCGGCGGATTCGTGGTCCCACCACTGCGCGGCGTTGCGGCCATGGCAACGCAGATAGAACAGCTCGCCGTTGGGCCGCAGGTCCTGCCGGATCGACGAATCAAATTTCGGCTCGTCGATTTGCACCCAGGCCGCGCGGTGCGCATCCAGCAGCGCGAGCGTCGCGGCAGGCTGGTCGCTCCACGAGT
>JANOZI010000277.1:0-3487 GCA_031429375.1 Acidobacteriota bacterium
CACTTCTGGGGATCGTTCGTGATGATGAACCTGATCTTCATGCCGATGTTCGCGATCGGCCTGATGGGCGTGAACCGGCGGCTGTACGACGCCGGCGCATCGTACGCGCTGGCGCAACCGACGCTGAAGTGGCAAACGCACATGACGTATGCGGCGATCGCGCTTGGCCTGTTCCAGCTGCCCTTCATCTGGAACCTGTTCGCCAGCGCGAAGGGATGGTCGGGGCCAGGTCACGAAAATCACACTTTGGGATTGCCGGGGACAGGCCGGAAAGCTCGCTACAACCCATGGGACGCAAAAACACTGGAGTGGCGGGACCGAGGCCTGTCCCCAATCATCCCAAACAGTGATTTTCGTGACCTGGCCCCGACTATCCCGACTATCCCTCGGCCGGATACCGGGACGACGGCGGCGAGGCTGGGGATGTGGCTGTTCCTGGCGTCCGAAGCGATGTTCTTCGCCTCGCTGTTTTCCGGCTACGTGATGCTTCGCGCAGGCTCGACCGACTGGCCAGCCGCGCTCGCGGGTTTCCCCTGGCTCGAGACAGTGCTGCTGGTCGGCGCGAGCGCCGCCTTCGGCCCGTCGCGGGTGCAGCTGATGGCCGCGAATGCGCTCGGGCTGGCGTTTGTCGCCGTCAAGATCCTGAACGACGCGGTGATGATCGGCGCCGGCCAGACTCCAGCCGCCAACCTCATGCTGGCCAGCTGGTTCGCGCTGACCGGCGTGCACGCGTTTCACGTGCTCGCCGGCGCAGTATTCAGCGGCTGGCTGGCCGGCCCGGCGTTCGGCATGGCCTCGGACCAGCGCGATCGCTGGACGGCGCGCATCCACGCCACGCGCCGTTACTGGTTGTTTGTCGATCTCGTGTGGCTCATCATCGTTGCGGCGTTTTATTTCTGATGTCCTGCCCCATTTGCGTCACGCCTGAAGGCACCGCCATCGCGGCCGGAGTGCGAGCCGGCGGCGCGCTGCTGATTCTTGTAACAGGAATCATCCTGGTGGTCATCGCCCGCTTTGCCCTTCGACTCGTGAGACTCCGCGAAGACGCGGAGTCCCACTCGCTCAGGGCAGGCCCATTCGCTCAAGACAGGCAATCAGATGATTGATCGCTGGCTGCCCGCGTCGGCGTCGTCTCATGCCGCTGCCCTCGACGGGGTGCTGCTCGGCATTCATTGGCACATCCTGCTGATCGGAGTCGGCTGGCTTGCTGTGTTTCTCTGCGCCATCATTCGTTTCCGCTGCGGCGCGCAGCCGGAGGCGCGCCAGGAGGGCGTTCGGGGCGTGTGGCCCGCGCTCGCGATCGGCGCGGTGATCGCCGGCGATGTGATCATCCTCACGACGCAGGCGCTACCGGCGTGGTCGGAGCGGATCTCTCCGCCACCCGCCGGCGCGCAGCCGCTCGAGGTCAGAATCGCGGCCGAGCAGTTCGCGTGGAATATCCACTACCCCGGCCCCGACAACGTTTTTGGCCGCACCGTTACCACGCTCATCAGCGCGTCGAATCCGGTCGGAATCGATCGCGACGACCCGGCAGCACGTGACGACATCGGCCTGCTCAACATCCTCACGCTTCCACTCGGCCGCACCATCGCGATCCAGTTGTCGAGCCGCGACGTCGTCCACAGCTTCACGTTGAACGAGATGCGCGTGAAGCAGGATGCCGTACCGGGCATGATCGCGCGGGTGTGGTTTACCCCGACCCAAACCGGCGACTGGGAGGTCGCCTGTTCGCAGCTATGCGGCAGCGGGCACTATCGGATGAGGGGCGAGTATCACGTCGTGAGCGACACCGACTGGGACACCTGGCTCGCTAGTGAGTTAGCTCGCTTGCGCCCTTGACAATACCTACACGGAAACTCGGAAACGCCCTTCGACTCCGCTCGCTTAGGCGCGCGCCTCGCTCAGGGCAGGCTGAAACACAGAATTTGTTTTTTGGTTTTCCAAAAAGACTCTCTGTGATTCCGTGTTTCCGTGCTTCCGTGTGATGCATTTTGGTGGGCAGGTCACGGCTTCTCTATTTTCTCACCGCGCGAAACCCACTCGTCCCATCCGCCCTTGAGCGCTTTCGCGCCGGGGATGCCCCGAGCGCCGAGGTCAACGGCAGCGCGAGCGGCCGTCATCTCGTTGGCACAGGCGCAGTAGGCGACGATGGTGCGCTTCTCGCCGGCAAAGCGGTCGGCCTGCTTGAGTACCATCGTGTAGTCGATGTTGATCGCACCGGGAATGCGGCCCTTCTCGAACGACGGCCGGTCGCGAACGTCGAGCACGACCACGGCGTTCTGAGCCATCAGCGCCTTGAGCTCGTCGATCGTGATGCGAGGCACCGACCGGATCGCCTGCGCGGAGAGCGTAGCGCCCGCGATGGTAATGGCGACGGCTAGAGCCATCGCCCTCCACGTCGCTATCGTTTTGGCGAACTGAGCCATAACTCGCGAAGCCTCCGTTGCTCGTCTGTCAGCGTTCCACCGGTCTTTTCGATCGGGATAATTTCGACGCGCGGATCTTCTTCCAGCGTCACGTTGGTGTTCACCACCTCGCCGTTGCGCCTGATGTAGCGCATGGCCACCGTGGCGCCGGGCTTGTTGCGCCCCAGCGCCGCTTCAAAGGCGGCCGTCGAGGCGAGCTCCGTGCCATCGAGGCTGGCGAGCTGATCGTCTTGCGCCAGGCCGGCCTTGTAAAGCGGCGAATCGAAGGGGACCTGGCTGCCCACCCGCAGCGCACTGCCACCGGGTTGCAGGTTTACCTGACCGGCAAATGCCTTTCCGGGGGCCTGTTTGCGCAGCACGAGACCGGCGCGCGCAAGCAGGCGCTCGTAGTCCGGCAGCTCCCGGCCTTCGACGTACTTCGTGAAGAACTCGTTGGCGAACGCGCGGTCGCCGGACACCTTGGCCAGCGTCTCTTTCAGCCCATCGATCGTGTACGGCGTGGCCACCTTCCCCGGTTCTTTCTGACCGGGCTTGCCGAACGCCGTCCACAACGCCCGCATGTAATCGTCGCCGGTGACCTTCCCGTTGCTGCGCGCGCGCAGCTCGAGGTCGAGCCCGAAGCCCACCGCGGATCCGTAGGTGTAATAGGAAATAAAGGTGTTCTGCCAGGCGGTGGGATCAACCGACACGGCTGCGTCCACCAACGGCGCCAGCCGGCTCATGTCGATCGGGCTGCGGAACTTGCGTCCCGGGCTGAGCGTGACGTCGTTGATGATGCCGCCGAGGTCGCCGATGAACCGGTCGAGGGTCATCAGGCCCGCGCGCTCGAGAATCAGCCCGTCGAAATAATTGGTGAAGCCTTCGCCGAGCCACAGGTCGTCGCTCATGTCCGCTTCTTCGAAATCGAACGGCTCGATGCCCTTCGAGCGGATCCGCTCCATGTTCCAGGCGTGGAAGAACTCGTGCGACACGGTGCCCAGCAGGCGCTCCCGCTGCTGCGGGTTGCGCAACGCGCCCGAGCTGGTCAGCGACGTGCTGTTGCGGTGCTCCATGCCGTCGCC
>JANOZI010000278.1:0-12740 GCA_031429375.1 Acidobacteriota bacterium
CCCCCGTCAAGAGGTGCCGCCCCGTCAAGAATTGCACTCCCGTCAGAATGCGCCCGGTGCGCTTGCGAAAGTGTGCGGCGCCCGACAAATCTGGTGTCGCCGAATGCCCGGGGCACCCCCAGCGCATTTCTGTAACTGACACTTCGAGTTCGGGTTAGCATACGCACGGCCTCGCCAGCGTGGTCTGGTAGGCCCGTTGCACAATGAACCGAGTGCCTTCAGCCGCCAGTGCGCCGACAGAACCGGCGATCGCCGACGGGTTTGGACATCGTAGCTTTAGTGTCGACCCGGAGAGCGGCGATGAGGTCGAGCTTCTCGATCTCACGTCGACCCTCGTGGAGAATGCCGCTTTTGTAACGGCGCTCGCAGAGCGCGTCGCCCGTTTTGCCACGGTCCGCCACGCGTCGTACGCGCACCTTCGACGCCTCGATCGGCCTTCAACCAATCGGCTCGTCCTGATATCAGACTCAACCGCCGGCTGGCGTCTCTCTGACCTTCTCGATGCGGCCGCGCGCAGCGATGCGCCGCTCGAGATCACCGTCGTGATCGGCCTGTTGCGCCAACTGCTGCCGGCCGCGGCGTTGTACGGACGGCACAATCGCGACTCGGCAATCGGGGCGCTGGCGCCAGAACGCTTGATCGTGACGCCCCAGGCTCGATTGGTGATTGCCGAGCATGCCTTCGGTCCCGCCCTCGAGAAGTTGAACCTCGGCCGCGATCGGCTCTGGCGTGACCTGCGCGTGACGATGCCGCCTTCGGCGGGCCTGCCGCGGGCCAACGCGCGCGCCGACGCCAACGCGCTCGGCGTGGTCGCGCTGTCGGTGTTGATCGGCCGCGTGCTGACGGAGGACGAATACCCGGGCCAGCTGCAGGCGCTGCTCGAGACCATCTCGGAGCGGCACGACGGCCAGGCGATTCCGCTGTCTCCCGCGCTCTCGACCTGGCTGGCCAGGGCCCTGCAGTTCGACGTCAAGAACGCATTTCAATCGCCGCACGAGGCGCAAGTCGCCTTCGAAGCGGTGCTCGCCAGCGATCGCGGCTATGTCACTAAGCCAACCGCGCTGCAAGAGTGGGTGAACAAAGTTGGCGGCGTGCTCGATGCCGAACGGAAACCGCCGGAGCCGGAGCCCGAGCCTGTTGCGGTCGTCCCCGTCGCGGAGCCCGAGCCCGAGCCGGAGCCGGAGCCGGAACCAGCCCCGCAAGCGCGAGACACAGACTGGGCGCCGAAGCACTCGCCTGATGCTGTGTGGGTGCCGGAGCCCGTGCAGGCCCCGGCGGCTGCGGCCGCACCGTTAATCGAATCCGCCTACGCTCGCGAAGATTCGGGCCAGCTACGGCCACACGAAACTGTCGAAGCTGACGAACCTGTCGAATCCGCCTACGCTCGTGATGATTCGGGCGAGCTACGGCCAGACTTCGCCGTAGCGGACTCCGGCCGCGAAGGCGAGCCCGTCCGTGCGTCCGCCTCCGCTCGACAGGATTCCGGCGAGCTACGGCGCGACCCCGCCGACTCGTCCGCCGGCTTGTCCGCCGAAGCCTTGGCGAAGGCGGGAGCTTCGGCGAAGGTGGAAGCGGCCTCCGGCCGCGAAGGCGGGCCGGCCCCCGCCGGCGTTCGCAGTCCTCTTGTGCTTGCATTGCTGGCGGTCGCCGTGTTCCAGACGCTGGTGATGCTCTGGCTCTGGAACCGCGCACCGGCCGCCGCTCGAGCCGGCCAGGGCGAGCTGGTCGTGCAGTCGCGCCCGCTCTCCGCGCGGGTGTCAGTCGACGGGGAAGACCGCGGCGTCACGCCGCTGACGATGTCACTGCCCGCCGGGGCCCACGTGCTCGAAGTGCAGATCGGCAAGTCGGAGCCGCGCGTGATCCCGCTGAGCATTCAATCCGGCGTGCAAACCGCCCAATATATCGAGCTGCAGAACGTTCCGACCATTGGCGGCCTCGACATTCGAAGCGACCCGCCGGGCGCCAGGATCACGATTGACGGCCAGAACCGCGGCACTTCCCCGGTGATCATTCGCGACCTGCCACCCGGCGACCACGACGTGGTGCTGGAGGCGAACGGGCGCAAGGTTACGCAGTCGGTCCGCATCGAAGCGGGCACAACTGCGCAATTGGTAGTACCGATGCCGAGGCGATGAGCCGATAAGTAAGTTTGAACCCGATTTTCCCGTTTTTTGCTAGTATCGACCGTCCTTAAAATGCGCAAATCGCTGCTCGTTCCGGCTATCGCCTTGCTCGCCGGCGCCGCTGTCCTTCCGTTCCGGATGGTGTCAGCCGCCGATTCGACGTCGCTCGCCCGCAAGACGGCCGACGTGACCCTCGAAAGCGACGCCGATTTGCTCGCTGGCGTCGTCCCCACGCGCACGACGATGGCCGGGCTGTTCCAGGATCATTTGATCGAGGGCCGCGAGGCCACCACGCTGGTCGGTTCGATCGGCGGGGTCTTTGACCTCCGGCGCCTGCGCGCCGGACAGCCCTACACGATCGATCGCATGCTCGACGGCCGCGTCCGCCGCTTCGAATACGAGATCGACGCCGATCGGGTCCTCATCGCCCGGCGCGCATCGATGGACGGCGCGCCGCGATTCATCACCGCGATCGATCGCATCCCCAAGCAAAGCGCCGTCGTCGTCATCGAAGGCGAGATCAACCGCCAGCAAAACTCCCTGATGGCCGCCATCGACAAGACGGGCGAGCGGATCGAGCTGGCGCTCGGTTTGGCCGATGTGTTCTCCGGCGAGATCGACTTCAGCTCGGATCTGCAGCCCGGCGACAAGTTCCGTGTCGCCGTCGAGCGGCATACGCGCGAAGGCAAGGTGGCCGGGTACGGCCCGATTCTCGCCGCCGAGTTTGCCAATGACGGCCGTCAGTTGCGGGCGGTCCGGTTTACGCCTGAGGGCGGGTCGCCGGCGTATTACGACGACCATGGCCGATCGCTCAAGCGCTTCTTCCTCAAGTCGCCGCTGAAGTTCGAGCCGCGCGTCACCTCGAGCTTCTCGAGATCGCGCATGCATCCGCTGCTCGGCTACGCGCGCGCGCACAACGGTGTCGACTACGGTGCCGGCGTCGGCGCTCCCGTGGTCTCTATCGCCCCGGGCGTGGTCACCATGGCAGGCTGGAGCGGCGGCGGCGGCCGCACGGTGAAGGTGCGCCATGCGAACGGTTACGACAGCGAGTACTTACACCTGTCGGCCATCGCGGTGCGCGCCGGCGCCCGCATCGGCCAGGGCGAGCTCGTCGGACGCGTCGGCCAGAGCGGCCTCGCCACCGGCCCGCACCTACATTACGGGTTGAAGAAGAACGGTGGCTACGTCAATCCCGTGCTGGAGCACCGCAACATGCCTCCCGGCGAACCCGTGCCCGCGACGCTCCTGAACGTGTTCACCGCCGACCGCGATCGCTATTTTGGTTTGCTTTTCGGCCGGTCCGCCGCGCGCGCGGCTAATAACTAGAAATACATCACGCGGAAACACAGAAACACTGAAACACCGAGAATCCTTTTTGGGTATTTAGAGAAGGGTTTCCGTGTTTCTGTGTTTCCGTGTTTCGGTGTGAAGTATTGGTTAGCGGAAAGTCCATCCCACGCCGAACTTGAAGTCGGGCGAGTCCATCACCCCGACCTTGAATTCGAAGAACAGGCCCTTGGCCTGATAGACACCCACCAGGAAATTCAACCCCGCTTCGGAGTTCGAGTCGTCATCGAGCATGTAGACGTTCAGGGCTGGACCGCCGCCGGCGTACAGGCCCCAGCCGTTCCGGCCCGTCAGGAACTTGTAGACGAAGTCCATGTTGGCCGTGATGAGCGTGAGGTCGTCGCCGAAGCCCACTTCGACGTTCGGGCGGAAGTGCAGCCGGTCGACCAGCGCCGAGGTCTCGACGTGGCCGCCGAAATAAAACTGATCGGGATCCACCGACAACCCGCCCTGGATGCCGGCGTCCTGGGCCGAGGCAACGGCGGTAAAAAGGAACAGGGTCCCAAGTAAGAATGACAGGCGTGTACTCCAACGAGTCACAACGTGGCTCATGTATTCCTCCTGGGCCGGAGGGGCTGCAAGACACAGGCCGTCCAGATATGATTTAAAACGATGGCCGCGATTTATGCGTTTGCTGCGCTCAGACCGGCGCCCGCCGCCGCTGCCGATGTCGCCTCGGTGCCGTACGACGTGGTGAGCACCGAGGAAGCGGGCGCGCTGGCCGCCGGCAACCCGCTCAGTTTCCTGCACGTCTCTCGCCCGGAGATCGACCTTCCCGCCGGTGCCGATCCGCACGGCGAAGAGGTGTATCAACTGGCCGCAAGGAATTTCGCAAAACTGACAGCGGCCGCGCCGCTCGTGGTCGAGGAAGCGCCCAGTGTCTACATCTACCGCCTGACCATGGGCTCGCACGTGCAGTCCGGCGTGGCGGCCTGCTTTTCGATCGACGAATACGATCGCGGCCTGATCAAGAAACACGAGAAGACGCGTCCCGACAAGGAAGACGACCGCACGAAACACATGCTCGCCATTCGTGCGCAGACCGGTCCGGTCTTCTTGACCTATCGCGCATCGCCGGCCGTCGACGCGCTGGTCGCGCGCGATCGAGCGCAAGCCGTTGTTCGACCTCACCGCCGCCGATGACGTCCGCCATGAAGTGTGGCGGGTCGATGCCCCCGATACCCAGCCGATCGTCGATGCGTTCGCGGCCATTCGGGCGCTGTATATCGCCGACGGCCATCACCGCGCGGCGAGCGCGGCGCGGGCGCGTCGGACGTTGCAGCAGAACGCAGAAGGCCATTCGACTCGTCCGTCGGACGCGCAGGCCCGCCCGACGGACTCGCTCAGGGCAAGCACAGAGTACGATCGCGTCCTGGCGGTTGCGTTCCCTGACAACCAGATGAAGGTATTGCCCTACAACCGCGTGGTGAAAGACCTTCACGGGTTGACGGCTGCCGAGTTTCTCGCGTCGCTGAAGCGCCGGCTGACCGTGCGTGACGGCGGCCCCGCAACGCCGACGCGCAAGGGCGAGATGGCGATCTACCTGGCCGGCCTGTGGCACACGCTCGTCATGCCCGCCGCGGCGGTATCGCTCGACGTTGACCTGCTGCAGACCGCCATTCTCGAGCCGATTCTCGGCATCGACGATGTGCGGACCGACAAGCGGATTGATTTCGTCGGCGGCATCCGCGGCACGGGCGAGCTCGAGCAACTCGTCGACTCAGGAGCATTTGCGGTGGCGTTTTCGCTCTTCCCCGTGTCGGTGGACGACCTGATGCGGATCGCCGACGCCGGCGGCATCATGCCGCCGAAGTCCACGTGGTTCGAGCCGAAGCTTCGCGACGGCCTGCTTTCTCATCTGATCTGATCCCATGAAAGTACTCGTCGCCGACAAGTTTGAGAAATCCGGCCTGGATGCGTTGAAAGCCGCCGGTTGCGATGTCGTCTACAATCCGGACGCCAGCGGCGACAGTCTCGTCCAGGTCCTCGCCGAATCCGCTGCGGCCGTCCTCGTCGTCCGCTCGACGCAAGTCACCGAAGCGATGCTCGATGCTGGCGCGCTCGCGCTGATCGTGCGCGCGGGCGCCGGCGTCAATACCATCGACGTGGCCGGTGCGTCGAAGCGCGGCATCTACGTGTCCAATTGCCCGGGCAAAAATTCGGTGGCGGTGGCGGAGCTCACGATGGGGCTCATACTCGCGGTTGACCGGCGCATTCCCGACAACGTCGCCGACCTGCGCGCCGGCAAGTGGAACAAGAAGGAGTATTCAAGGGCGCGCGGCCTGCAGGGACAGACGCTGGGACTGATCGGCTTTGGCCACATCGGACAGGAAGTCGCGCGGCGGGCGCGGGCGTTCGGCATGCCGGTCCTGGTGTGGAGCCGGCGATTCAGCGAAGACCCGGCCGCTCGTGCGGCCGCGGCCGACGCGTTCGGCATCGAGGTAGTGGCGGAGGCGTCCGATCTGGTGGCGCGTGCCGACATCCTGAGCGTTCACCTTGCGTTGACGAAAGAGACGCGCGGCTTCGTGAACGCCCGCCTGCTCTCGCACGCCAGGCCGGGCGCGTACTTCATCAATACGGCGCGCGGCGAGGTCGTCGATTACGCGGCGCTCGAGGCGGCTACTCTTGAGAAAGGCCTTCGGCTCGGGCTCGATGTGTTCGCCGCCGAGCCCTCGGCCGCGACCGGACCGTTTTCGGATTCAATCGTCGCGCTGCCGAATGTCTACGGCACGCATCACATCGGCGCCTCAACCGACCAGGCGCAGGAGGCGATTGCCGGCGAGACCGTTCGCATCATCCGTACGTTCAAAGACACCGGCCGCGTGCCGAACGTCGTCAACCTGGCCAAGAAGACGCCGGCCACCCACATGCTGGTGGTGCGGCATCGCGACAAGCCCGGCGTGCTGGCCCACGTGTTCGAATACCTGCGCGTCGCCCACCTGAACGTCCAGGAAACCGAGAACATCATTTTCGAAGGCGCCCACGCCGCGGTGGCCCGCATCAACCTCGACGGTGCGCCCTCGCCCCGCGCCCTCGACGCCATGCAATCGGGCAACGCCGACATCCTCGACTTGCAGCTGGTAAAACTGGGATAAATGCCTCGCACAGAAACACAGAAACACAGAAACACAGACCGGATTAGAATTTAAGTCTTGGCTCTGTGGTTCCGTGTTTCTGTGATTCCGTGTCATGTGTTGTCGGGTTTCTGATTATGGCTACTACGACCCACCGCATTTTCAACTTCTCGGCCGGCCCTGCCGTGCTGCCCGTTCCCGTCCTCGAAGAAGCGCAACGACACCTGGTGGCGCTGCCCGGCGTCGGCATGTCGGTGCTGGAGATCAGCCACCGCTCGAAGACCTTCGAGGACATTCTCGCCAAGACCGATGCCGACATCCGCACGCTCGGCAACGTGCCGTCGAATTACAAGGTCCTGTTCCTGCAGGGCGGCGCCTCGCTGCAATTCTCGATGGTGCCCCTCAACCTGCTCACCGCCGGCACGACCGCCGACTACATCGTGACCGGCGGCTGGGCGCAGAAGGCCGTGAAGGAGGCACAGCGCGTCGGCACGGTGCATATCGCGGCTTCGACCGAGAGCGAGAACTTTACGCGCATCCCGCGCCAGGACGAGCTGAAGCTGACCGCCAACGCCGCCTACGTGCACATGACCACCAACAACACGCTGTTCGGCACCGAGTGGCCGGCCGAGCCCAACGTCGGCGCGGCGCCGCTCGTGGCCGACACGTCGTCCGACATGTTCAGCCGCCCGATTGACGTGTCGAAGTACGGGTTGATTTACGCCGGCGCGCAAAAGAACCTGGGGCCATCCGGCGTCACGCTGGTGATCGTTCGCGACGACCTGCTGGCCCGCTCGAGCAAGTCGCTCCACACGATGCTGAACTACGCCGTTCATGCCGAGAACGGCTCGATGTACAACACGCCGCCGTGCTTCGGCATTTACTTGATGGGGCTGGTCATGAAGTGGGCGCTCGGCGAGGGCGGCCTCGACGCGATCGGCAAGCACAACGAGCGCAAGGCGGCGAAAGTCTACGCCGAGATCGATCGGTCCGGATTCTATAGAGGGACGGCCGAGAAGGCGAGCCGCTCGCGGATGAACATCACGTTCCGGCTGCCGAGCGAAGAGCTCGAGAAGGCGTTCGTGAAGGAATCGACCGCGGCCGGCCTCGACGGCCTGAAAGGCCACCGATCGGTCGGCGGCATGCGCGCCTCGATCTACAACGCGTTCCCGGACGAGGGCGTCGACGCGCTGGTGTCGTTCATGCAGGAGTTCGAGAAGAAGAACGGCTAGGTTTCCGGCGGTCGCTTGAAGCCGCGGCCCCGGCCGCGGCGGCGCCTGCGCCGCTTGCCAAGGGCCGGACGCCGCTCGCCGTCGGCGCCGGGTTCGGCCGCGGTCGGCTTGAGCCCATCCGGGCCCAGCGCTTCGATGAAGCCTTTCCAGTGTTCGAGCACGGCCGGCGCCTGGCCGTGGATTTCGAACCACGTCAGCGCGCTTTCAAACGGCCCGCGGTGCATCAGCGCCCGCTTGGCGCGCGGCGACATCTCGAGGTCGGCGATTCGGCCCTGCAGTGACAGCAATTGCCGCAATCGCTCGGTGTCGCCCCGGGCGATCGGGAGAGAGCCAATCCTGAGGATCGGTTCCTTGGGCGCGCGGCGGAACCGCGATCGAGCCGACTGCGGAAGCGCCGCGTCCTCGATCGGCGCGGCTTCCTCGGCTTCCTCGGCTTCCTCCTCGTCGTCATCGTCAAGCCGGCGATCGTCTTTCCGCGGCATCAAGCCAAGCGGAATCAACAAGGTGCCAAGCAGCACCGGGTTGGTGAGCGTCGGCGGCGCGCTCTCGAAGCCGCGGCGATACAGGTCGAGCGCAGCCAATCCGTCCCACAGCGCCTGGTTCTTGGCGCCGCGCTGGAGTTCGGGTGTGATGGGCTCGAGCAGGCGATGCTCGGCGAGCGCCCGGAACGTCTGCTCGGCCGCGCCCGAGCGGAGAATCTTGTAGTACTCCTCGATCAGGCGCGCGGGCGACGAGGTGGCGATGAGCGATCGATGCTTCGCGATTGCCTTCAGCACCGGCTCGTCGAGCCGGAAGCCGAGGCGCGACGCCATGACGATCGCGCGCATCATGCGCACGGGATCTTCCTGGAAGCGATCGTTCGGGTCGCCGATGCAGCGGATCAGGCCGTCCTTCAGGTCGTGCAGCCCGCCAACGTAATCGATGATCGAAAACGTCGCGATGTCGTAGAACAGCGCGTTGATGGTGAAGTCGCGGCGGAACGCGTCCTCCTCGGGCGTGCCGAACGTGTTGTCGTGCTTGATTTGCAGGTCTGGATCGCCGCCGCCGTCGCCCCGCGGCCGGTCGCGCCGTGGCTCGACAGCTGGTTCGCGAGCGGAGGCGAACTCGCTTGGCTCCGATTCGCTGCCGGCCGGGATGTTCTTGCGAAAGGTCGCGACCTCGATGGCCTTGGTGCCGAACCGGACGTGCGCAAGGCGGAAGCGGCGGCCGATGATCCAGCAATTACGGAACAGTTTCTTGATCTGGTAGGGATGGGCCGAGGTGCCGATGTCGAAATCCTTCGGCCGGCGGCTGAGGAGCAGGTCGCGCACGCTGCCGCCGACCAAATAGGCGGTGTAGCCAGACTCGTTCAGCCGATAGAGCACCTTGAGCGCGTCGGAATCGATGTCCCGTCTCGAAATCGGGTGCTCAGCCCGCGGGACGATCACCGGTTCTCCCATCCAACCCCTAATTCTACAGTGCGTACAGTGCGTCCGGTTCCTAAAGTGCGTACAGTGCACCCCCGCCCGGAGTGCCAGGCACTGGTGACACCGAAGAGCACCATTGGCACGAGGCACCGTACGCACTGTACGCACGCTGGTTTTTGTGCTATCTGTGTGGACGGGTGGCTTTCCTGAAGTCGGCGGCGTCGGCGGCGTTAGCCATTGTGCTCGGCGGGGTGACCGTGTCGGCGACACGGGCCGACCTGGCGAAGGCACGGGCGCTGTACAACCAGCGGCAGTTCGACGGCGCGATCGAAGCGGCCACCGCCGCGCAGAAGACACCGGCGACGGCCGATGCCGCAACCATCGTCCTGGCGCGCGCGCACCTGGAGCGTTACCGCGAGCGCGCCGACCCGGCAGACCTGTCGGCGGCGCGCGCGGCTCTTGGCACCGTCCGGGCCGCCGGCCTGGACGCCCGCGACAACATCGACTTCCTGATGGCGCTCGGCGAAGCGCTGTTCTTCGACGACGACTACGGCGCGGCCGCGCAGTTGTTCGAAAGCGGGCTCGACGGCGCGTTTGCCGTTGACGCGGTTGCCGGCGAGGCCATGCTCGACTGGTGGGGGAGCGCCGTCGAGCGTCATGCCGACGCCCTCGGCCGCGAGCTTCGTGCAGAAGGCTTTGGCCTGCTGCGCGATCGAATGGCCCTGCACCTGGCGCGCCGCCCCGGCTCCGCGGCAGCCGCCTACTGGGTGGTGGTCGGCGCGCGCGGCGCCGGCGATCCCGCCGCGGCATGGGATGCCGCCATTGCCGGATGGGTGCGAGCGCGGCTGGCCAGCGCGCGCTCGGCCGCGCTGCGCGCCGACCTCGACAAGCTCGTGATGGAAGGCATCATTCCGGACCGCGTCCGCACCGCCGCGCCCGACAAACGCGCGCAGATGGAATCCGACCTGCATACCGAATGGGCCGTCGTCAAAGAACGCTGGAAATAGGGGTCTGACCCCGAGCTGGAAGTGCCGAGGGGTCTGACCCCTCCGCTGTTAACTCTTAACTCTGCACACTTAACTCTGCACTCTTAACTCTGCACTCTTAACTCTTCGCCTCCAGCCAGTTCTCGCCGATTCCCACGTCGACGTCCAGCGGCACACGCAGCGGCACCGATTTCGACATCGTTTCCTTCACGAGCGCGGCTACGTCATCCGCCTCTTCCTTCGGCGCCTCGAACAACAACTCGTCGTGCACCGTCAGGATCATTCGCGCCCGCGCATGCCTGGCCGCCAGCACGGCATGCACGTCGATCATCGCCCGTTTCAGGATGTCGGCCGCCGTACCCTGGATCGGCATGTTGACCGCCGCCCGCTCCGCGGCGGCCGCGATCATCCGGTTGCGGCTGGTCAGTTCGGGCACGGGACGGCGCCGGCCGAAGATTGTCTTCACCACGCCGCTCTTGCGCGCGTCCTCGAGCGTTTGATCGATGAACCCCCGGACCCGTGGAAAGCCGGCGAAGTAAGCGTCGATGAACTGCTGCGCGGCCTGTGGTGTGACGCCGATGTCTTTCGCAAGGGTAAACGCCGTCTTGCCGTACAGCAGCGCGTAATTGACGATCTTGGCCCGGCGCCGCAGCTCGTGGGGATCGAGCGTGCTATCGGCTCCAAACACCTTGATCACAGTTTGATCGTGAATGTCGTCGCCGCGTTCGAACGCGGCGATCAGCGTTTCGTCGCCGGACACGTGCGCCAGCACGCGTAATTCGATCTGCGAGTAATCGGCCGACACCAGCACGTGGCCGGGTTCCGCGATGAACGCCTTCCGGATCTGCCGGCCAATCTCGGTCCGGATCGGGATGTTCTGAAGATTGGGATCGCTGCTGCTAAGCCGTCCGGTCGCGGCTACTGCCTGGCTGATCTGCGTGTGCACGCGGCCGCTTTCCGGGTTGACGAGCGTGGGCAGCGCGTCGATGTAGGTGCCTTTCAACTTCGACAGGCCACGCCAATCGAGAATTGATCGGCAGATGTCGTGTTGCGCCGCCAGCTCTTCGAGCACCTCGACCGCGGTCGACGGAGCGCGGCTGGTCCCGGTCCGTTTCAGCACCGGCAGCTGCAGTTTCTCGAACAGCACCTCGGCGAGCTGCTTCGGTGAGCCGATGTTGAATTCGCCGCCGGCCAGTCCAAAGATCTGCCGGCTCAGGTCGTTCATCTCGCGATCGAGCAGCGTGGATTGCGCCGCGAGCGCGCGCACGTCGACTTTCACGCCCGTCCGCTCGATCTCCGCAAGGATGGGCACAAGCGGCAGCTCCAGATCGTTGTAGACCGACTCGAGCTCGTCGCGCACCAGCGCGGGAGCCAGGTGCGCGGCCAGCTGCAGGGCGAGGTCGGCCCGCTCGCCCGCGTAGTTCAACACGCTGTCGACCGGCACCTGCGAAAACGGCAGCGCCTTTACGCCCTTGCCGCGGACCTCCTCTTCGGTCAGTGCCTTGTAGCCCAGTTGCTCGAGCACGATCGGCTCCAGCGCCTGGTTGGATCGATTCGCGTCCACGAGGTAACCGGCCAGCATGGTGTCGAACGCCTTCGGGTTCTTGAGATCGACCCCGTGACGGCCGAGTACGATCAAATCCGCCTTGATGTCGTGGCCGATCTTTTCGATCGCCGGATCCGTTAACAGCGGCGCCAGCAGCTCGAGGGCTTCGGATTTCGCCATCGAAAAGCCGCCGCCAAAACCCTCGTGGCCGAGTGGAATGTAACGGGCCATCCCCTTGCCGGTCGAAACCGCGATGCCCACCAGCGTGGCGCGCACCGGCGCGGTGCCGTCGGTAATCACCTTCAGGCTGAAGCGCCCGGCGGCTCTCAGCTCCTGCACCAGCGCGCTCAGCTCTTCGGCCGACCCGACGATGGCGTAGTCCTTGGTGACTTCGGTCGCCGTCGGCGCAAACTGCGGAACGAGCGTGCGGAAACCCAGCTTCGAGAACAGTGCATAACATCGTTCGCGCGACCCGCCCCGGAACCGGAACGTCTCCGCATCGAACGGCACGTCGACGTCGGTGCGGATCTTGACCAGTTCCCGGCTCTGGCGGGCCTCGTCGGCGTTGGCGAGCAGCGCTTCGCGGTACTTCTTCTGCTTGATCTCGCCGGCCCTGGCGAGCAGCGCGTCGAGCGATCCGTATTCCGCGATCAGCGTGGTGGCGCCCTTCTCTCCGATGCCGGGTACGCCCTTGATGTTGTCGCTGGTGTCGCCCATCAACGCCAGCACGTCCACCACTTGTGCCGGGCTCACGCCGAACTTCTGCACCACGCCCTCGGCGTCGTACCAAATGCCTTCGTCGCGGGGATTGAAGACGCGAATACCATCGCCGACCAATTGAAAGAAGTCCTTGTCACCGGTCACGATCGCCGCTTGCAGGCCGTGCGCGGCGGCCTGGCTTGCCAGCGTCCCGATCACGTCGTCTGCCTCGAAGCCCTCCGACGTAAAAATCGGCACACCCATCGCTTCGCATGCTTCGAAGACCCACGGTACCTGCTCGACGAGGTCACCCGGCATCGCGGTACG
>JANOZI010000279.1:0-16683 GCA_031429375.1 Acidobacteriota bacterium
TTAGGGGTGCCGGACCTTTAGAAATCAATACTCAAGACCTGATGCGGGCCCAGGCCCAATTCAGGCAGCGAGCCAATAATTTTATCCAGGTCGCCGACGATCAGCGTCGTCATTTTGTCGAGCGACAGATAGTCTCGTGCCACCCGGCTGACCTCGGCTTGCGTGACTTGTGCAAGCGTGGGCACGAAGTCTTCGAAATACGTGTCGGGCAGGCCGTGCAACGCCAGTTGCGCCACCGATCGCGCGACCTGGGTGGCGGTTTCGAAGCCGCGCGGGTAGCCCTTACTCACCGTGTTGAACGCGAGCGACACTTCATCGGGCGTCGCCGGCCGGCTGGTTGCAATATCGTTCAACTCCTTCAACGCTTCACGGATCGCCGGCACGGTGACGTCGGTGCCGACGCTGGTCTGGACCACGAACGGCCCGAGGCCTTTGCGCAGATCGAACCCGGTCCGCACGCCGTAGGTGTAACCCTTGTCTTCGCGCAAGTTGAGATTGATGCGGCTCACGAACTGGCCGCCGAGAATGGTGTTGAGCATCAGCAGCGCGTGGTAATCGGGCGTCGACCGCGCGGCGCAGACGTGGCCGATGCGAAGCTCCGACTGCGGCGCACCGGGCCGCGGCACGACCGCCAGCCGCGCGAGCGGCGCTGATGGCGGCGGCGCCAGTGCGGCGGCGCGATCGATCGTCATCGGCGAGACGGCCGGGCGCCACGTGGCAAACAACGCGGCGGCGGCGTCGAGCAATTCCTCCTCCGCGCGATCGCCGACGATCACCAGCGTCGCGCCGGCCGGCGCGAACAGCGCGCCGTGCAGCGCCCGCGTGTCGGCCACCGTCATCGCGGCGAGCGACGTCTCGGAGCCCATGGCGAGATGGCCGTAGGCGTGCGATCCGTAGAGCGTTCGCGCGAACGCGCGCTCGGCCATCGCCGCCGCGTGGTCTTTCATCTGCCGCACGCGCTCGAGCCGCAGGTTGCGAATGCGGTTGAAGTCGTCGTTGGCCAGGTTTGGTTCGGTGACAATCTCGTGCACCAGCGCCAGGCCGGTCTCGAGAAAACGATCGAGCGTCGTGAGCCCGACGACCACCGCGTCGGCGCCAACCTCGAGATCGAGATCGCCGCCGATGCGCGACACCCGATCCGCCACCTCGAGCGCCGTCTGGCCGCGGCTGCCCTCATCCATCAGGCCTGAGGTGATCGACGCCAGGCCGTGGCGATCCGGCGGGTCCACCGACGATCCGCCCGGCACGAGCAGCACCATCGACACAATCGGCACCGCGCGGTGCGTGACGGCGCGCACCTCGAGCCCATTGGGCAGCATCCGCTTGACGATGCGCGGAAACCGGAAGGGCCGATCGGCGGCGGGTTCTGGAAGGCGGCTGCGGTCGACGCCGCTCACGAGACGCTCACTTCGGCCGCGCCCGGCAGCCCAAGCTCGCGGCGGCCCCGCGGCACCACGCTCAGCGTCACGAGCGGCGGCTCGAGCAAGTAACGGCGCGCGGCGGCGGCCACGCCGCCGGCAGTGACGTCGCGGTAGCGCTTGCGATCGGCCTCGAAATAACCCGGGTCGCCGCGGTAGACGTTGTAAGCGTTCAGTTGATCGCCCTTGCCGCCAAAGCCGCCGATGGTCTGCAGCCGGTAGATGAAATTCGCCTCGCTCTGAATGAGCGCGCGCTCGAGCTCGATTTCGGTCGGGCCGTTGCGAACGATGTCGGCAATCGTGTCGTGGACGGCGGTGCGCAATTCAGGCAGCGCCACGCCCGCGGCGGCCGTGCATGCGACCTGGAAGACACCAGCGATCTCGCGCGACTGCTGATGCGCCGAGACGTCGGTTGCGACGCGCCGCTCGAACACCAGCGATCGATACAGGCGCGACGTCTTGCCGTGGGCCAGGACATCCGCCATCACATCCAGCTCCGCATCGTCTGGCGCAAACATCGCCGGCGAATGCCAGCTGAGATACACGCGCGGCAGCTCGACGCGATCTTCGAGCAGCAGGTCCCGGCTTTCGGCGAGCCGCGCGTCGCCGCGAATCGGCTCCGGCACGGGACCGGGCAAGAGATCGCCGAAGAACCGCTCGGCCAGCGCGAAGGCCTCGCCGGTCTCGATGTCCCCGGCCAGCGACAGCGACGCGTTAGCCGGGTGATAGTAGGTCTTGAAGAACGCGTGCACTTCATCAAGCGTCGTGGCGCGCAGGTCTGCCGCGGACCCGATGGTGAGCCAGTGATACGGATGGTCGGGCGGGTACATCGCCGCCGACAGCGCCATGCCGGCCAGCCCATAGGGCCGGTTCTCGTAGTTCTGGCGGCGCTCGTTGATCACGACATCACGCTGGTTGTTGAACTTGGCTTCGGTGAGCGCAGGAAGCAAATAGCCCATGCGATCCGACTCCATCCACAGTGCCAGGTCCAAGGCACCGGTCGGCACGACTTCCCAATAGTTGGTGCGGTCCATGCTGGTCGAGCCGTTAAGCAGCCCGCCGGCGCGCTGCAGTGGAGGAAAGAAACCGTGATCGTGATGCTCTGAGCCCTCGAACATCAGATGTTCGAAGAGGTGCGCAAAGCCGGTGCGGCCCGGCCGCTCGTTTTTCGAACCGACGTGATACCAGATGTTGACGGCCACCATCGGCAGCTGGTGGTCTTCGTGCACGATGACGTCGAGGCCGTTGCCGAGGGTTTTCTTGGTGTACGGTAGCTGCATCAGGAGTTAAGAGTTAAGAGTTAAGAGTTAAGAGTTAAGAGTTCAGGGATCAGGGATCAGGATATTTTGATTATGTCATCGGCGTGGAAGAACCTCGCGGTGGTTTCTCTCGCCCAGTTTCTCGGAATGACGCTGTGGTTTTCGGCCACCGCCGTCACGCCGCTGCTAGTTGAGCATTTTCAGATCGCGCCCACCCATATCGCCTGGCTCACCATGGCCGTGCAGGCGGGGTTTGTCGCGGGCACGTTAGTGAGCGCGCTGGGCAACGTCGCCGACATCATAAACGCGCGCACGCTGATGTTTGTCGGGTCGCTCGCCGGCGCGCTCGCCAACGCGGCGGTGATCGTTGCGCCGGGAACGGCGGCGGTGATCGCGCTCAGGTTCTTGACCGGCGCAGCGCTGGCCCTGGTGTATCCACCGGCCATGAAGATCGCCGCCGGCTGGTTCAAGGACCGCCGCGGCTTCGCGCTCGGATTGCTGATCGGCGCGCTCACGCTCGGCAAGGCGTTCCCCCACTTGTTGACGGCGATGTTCGGCGGCCGCTGGCGCGAGCCGATGCTGCTCGTGTCGGGCCTGGCCGCGATCGGCGGGACGCTCGTGCTCGTGACCGTGCGCGACGGGCCGTACGTTGCCGCCACCACGCCATTCGATCCGCATGCCATTCGCCGGATCCTGGCCAGCCGGGGCGCCCGCCTTGCGACGCTCGGCTATCTCGGGCACATGTGGGAGCTGTACGCGATGTGGACGTGGGTCGCCGTGTTCGCCTCGGCCAGCCTCGCGGCGAGCGGACTGGCCAATGCCGGCGCCGCGGGCTCGCTGGCCGCATTCCTCGCCATCGGCAGCGGCGCGGCCGGGTGCGCGCTCGCCGGCTACCTCGCCGATCGCATCGGCAAGGCCCGCGTCGCCATGTGGGCCATGCTCGCGAGCGCGGCCTGCGCGGCGCTCACGCTGCTGGCCTACGGCGGCCCGCCGGTGCTGCTGTACGCGCTGGTGATGGTGTGGGGCTTTGCCGTGGTCGCCGACTCGGCCCAGTTCTCCGCGCTCGTGAGCGAACACGCGCCGTCCGATCACATCGGCACGGCACTCACGCTTCAGACGTGCGTGGGGTTTTTGCTGACGATGGTCACGATCGAGGCGCTTCCCCGGCTCGCTGCCGCCACATCGTGGCGTTGGGCCTCGCTGCTGCTCGTGCCGGGCCCGCTACTCGGCGCTTATGCGATGGCGCGGCTGCGACGCTGACAGAAGCGGTCCAACATTCATCACACAGAAACACGGAAGCGCAGAATCACAGAATTCTTTTTTCTTGAGAAAGGAGTGATCTGTGTTTCTGTGCTTCTGTGTTTCCGAGTGAGGCATTTTGGTCTCGGCCACTACCGGACTTGAATCAGAGGGATCTTGCCTTTGTGTGCGATGGCTGATTTCTGAGCGGCGACTGCGAGCGCCACCATGGTCGATTCTGCCAGCGTCATAAACGCTCGCGTGGCAGGTGAGTCGGGCTCGGCAATCACCAGCGGTATCCCGAGATCGCCGCCGATACGGATCGGTCGATAGATCGGCAGCCGTCCGAGGAACGGGATTCCCAGCTGCTCTGCCATCTTCTCGCCGCCACCGTGCCCGAAGATGTCGGCTTCGTGATGGCAGTTGGTGCATTCGTAAAACGCCATGTTCTCGACCAGCCCGAGCGGCGGGATGTTGAGCTTCTGGTACATCCGCACCGCCCGCAGGCTGTCTGACAACGACACCTGCTGCGGCGTGGTCACCACGATGGCGCCGGCCGCCGGCACGGTTTGACTGAGCGACAGCGCGACGTCGCCGGTGCCTGGCGGCATGTCGACGATCAGGTAATCCAGATCCTTCCAGCCCACGTCCCGGCAGAACTGCTGAATCGCACTGTGCAGCATCGGGCCGCGCCAGATCATCGGCGATTCGTCCTGCGCGAGAAACCCCATCGACACGATCTGCAGGCCGTACTTCTCGGCCGGGCGGATCACCTTGCCGTCCATCTGCAGCTGCGCCTGCAGCCCCAGCATGATCGGGACGTTCGGGCCGTAGATGTCGCCGTCGAGCACGCCGACGCGGGCGCCGCTCTTCGACAGCGCGACCGCGAGGTTCACGGCGACGGTGGTCTTGCCGACGCCGCCCTTGCCGGCGCCGACCGCGATCACGTTCTTGACGCCGGGCAGCGGCGGCTTGCCGTGCTCGGGCGCCGACACCGATCGCACGTTGAAGGTCGTGGTGATGTCCACCGCCGTCACGCCGGGCACCGCGGCCACGGCGGCGCGCGCCTGCTCCTTGATCAGCGCTCGTTGCGAGGGCGCCGGGGTCGCCAGCTCAATCGTGAATGCAACGCGGCCGTCGGTGATGACGACGTTCTTGACGAATCCGAGCGAGATAATGTCGTTCTTCAGATCGGGGTCGGTCACGGCCTTCAACGCGGCCAGGACCATTTCGGGGGTCATAAGAAATTCAGCTTACCACGCAGGGGAAAGCGGGTAGACTCGCTGCCAACGCATGCCTTCCCCCTCAGTCAAGGAGACCTCAGATGGCCGACGCGACGCCCGGTAGCGGCGCTCCCTCGAGCAACCGCAACGTGATGATCCTGCTGTCGTACCTCTGGCTGCTGGCCCTCGTGCCGCTGCTGACCGAGAAGGACGACAAGGAAGTGCAGTGGCACGCCAAGCACGGCATCGTGCTGATGGTGGCGGAGCTGATCGTGTGGGTGATCATCAACGCCGTCATCGTGATTACCGGACCGATCGGGTGCCTGGTCGGGTTACTGTCGCCGCTGATCGTCCTCGGCCAGATCGCGCTTCACATCGTGGCGATCATGAAGGGCATCAACGGGCAGCGGTTCATCATCCCCGGCATCAGCCAGTACGCCGACAAGTTCTAGATTGGTTCAGAAAGGTTCAGATGGGTTCGGAAAGGTTCGGAGGGGTTCGGCCAACCTTTCTGCACCTTTCAGAACCTTTCGGAACATCGCCGTTGTGGCGGCCATGATGTCGGCAGTCGTGCTCGATCTGCGCCGCCCGCCACAATCCCAATGGAGCACGCGCACCGCACTCGCCGGCATCCACGCCTACCAGGCAACCCTGTCGCCGCTCTACGATCGAATGGGCGTACGGTGCCGCTTCACTCCAACCTGCAGCGTTTACGGCGAAGCCGTCGTCAGGCACTTCGGCGTCGTGCGCGGCGGATGGATGGCGACTCGTCGTGTCTTTCGCTGTGGACCTTGGACGCCAGCGGGTACCAGGAACGATCCACCACAATAGCCCCCACAATTTATCGCGCAGAACCACAGAATCACGGAAACTCAGAACGAATGTATTTTTGAAGACGAAGATCTGTGTTTCTGTGTTTCCGTGTTTCAGTGTGATGAATTTGGGTGTTCTTCAAATAAGCGCCGCCCTTCGTCTTTCAGCAAGACCCAACAGGCGTAAGCGCCCAGGGCTGTGCCGAAGGGAAGCAGGACAAGATTCCCAACGGCGAGGCCAAGTGCCATCAGGCGTGCCGACGCAAGATGCTGCCGCAACGAGCGGCCGATCCATAAGTGCAGCCCGCCCCAAATCAAGGCGATGACAGAGACGATGCCGATGGTGATCGCGGTCAGGCGTGCGGCCATCTCGGACGCGATCCGCACCGGCCCGGTCGCCGTCGCGATCGCCGCGGCGCCGCCGGCGAGCGCAAACCCGGCCAGCGCCACGAGCGTGAAGATCGCGCCCCACGTGAGATAGAGAGTGGAAAGGAAATCGACGTGGCGCTTCACGACGCACCCGTTACGGGGTGCCGGTGATCGCGACGCGCACGTCCACGCGGGTGCGCGGACCCCGGGGCGGAGAGACGTTGAAGCTGAAGCGATCGCCGTCGACGACGCCGGGCGGCACTGCGACGGTGAGTTGCTGGTGGTGAAGCTCCTGGCCGTTGCCGCCGCACGGCTCGCACGGCTCGCTCCACACCTCGCCGCGCCCGCCGCAGCGCGCGCAGGTGCGCACCACGCTCACGTCGAGCGGCACCATCGTGCCGGTGCCGGCCTGGCACGCCGAGATCGTGATTTCCGCATGGGTCGATCGCGCCGCGTCGTCCGAAGGCACATGATCGCGGCGGAACAACTCGGTCGCCGCGCTGGACGAGGGAAAATCAATCGCGACCTCGTCGGCGAACGAGCGGCGATAGGCGCGCTCGTGTGGCACGAGCGTTTCGAGCGCCAGCCGCGAATCACCGGAACGACGGGGACGGAACACCTTGGCCGTACGATAGGGTCCGCCTCACCAGGTTGTCAAGAAACAAAGGCGGGGTTACGATGCGCGCATGGGCCTTGGCAGGGAATGTCCGATGTGCGGAGAGTTCATGCGACTGGTGGTGCGCGAAGTGGTGACGCGCGTGCCCGGCACAGTACAGGAAGTGACCCGTCCGGTGAGCGAGTGGATCTGCCCGGAATGTGACTATTTCGAGGACGGCGACGTCGAGGTCTAAGCCGATCGCGCGGGAGTGCTCTAGCGGGCGCCGAGAGTCAACAGCACTTCCTTGCGGATGGCGTCTTCAACCTCCTCGAAATTGAGTGCCGTCTCGCACTCGTCGCACAGTACTTCGATCACGCCCGGCTTGCTCTCTTCCGACACTTCAACGCGTGTGTCATCGAGATGCACAACGTGCATTTGCAGGGTTTTCACGAGAAAATTGCGGGCGTTCCCGCAGTTCGGACACGTCAATGCCACGTAGCTGGGCTCCTTGAACCTTCAAAATTGTATGGGATGGTCGAGGGGGAAGCAATGCAAATCGCCCCCCTCCTATGAGGATTCCACCAGAAACGGCTCGAAGTCGTCGATCCGTTCGCGGCGGGTCACTTCCGGCCGCCACAGGCGCGGTGGCCCGGCCGGTGGTGCCACACGGTAGAGCGCGTGCCGCGCGGAGCCGCCCTGCCAGAGGGTGACGGCCGCTTCGGACGCCGCGGCAAGCGATGCCGCCAGCGACGCGGGCAGAATTTTCCCCAGCGAGCCTTTCGCCAGGATCAGACGCCCCCCGGTCAGCGTGGCGCCGAGGTACACGCGATCGCGCGCGCGCGTCAGGGCTACGTACAGCAGGCGCTTGGTCTCTTCGTGCTCGCGGGCCTCGGCGTCCCGATCGCTGTCGTTGAGGTGGTCGCTCACCGACACTGACGGCTCGCCGCCCGCCTCGTCCTCTTCGCTGAACGGCGCCGCCACGACCCGGATGTCGTCGCGGCTGCCGCCGCTGCCCTTGCCAAGATTGACGACGAAGACGATCGGGAACTCGAGTCCCTTCGCCGCATGAACCGTCATCAGGTTCACCGCGTCGGCCGCGTCGATAATCGCGTTTGATTCGTCGCCGCCCGCCACCAGCTCCGCGAAATAGTCCGACAGCCGTCCGAGCGTCGCGTAACCACGATTCTGGATGCGGCGGATCAAGCCGCGGACCTTCTTCAAGTTCTCGCGCGCCTGGGCCAGCCCGGGCCCGGCGATTTCAACCGCATAGGCAGACTCGGCAAGCACGCGGTCAACGACTTCCGCCGGCGGCAGCTGATCCGCCAGCGCGACCCACGACCGCACGCCGTCGCGCGCAAGCACGAGCCGCTCGAGGTCATCGCGGTCCAGCAGCTCTGCGCTAGCAGGGAGATCTTCCGACAGCAACGCCTCGGCGAGGCCGGGCGCCAGGCTCTTCAGCGCCCGATCCGACAGGCGGACGATGCGCGATCGCAGGAACGCCGTGGCCTTCAACGGCGACCCCGGGTCGGAAAGATAGGCCACGAGCGCGAGAACGTCCTTCACTTCGTCGGCATCGAAAAACCCGAGCCCCTTGTAGACGTAATACGGCACGCCTCTCCGTCCCAACGCGGCCTCGAACAGCGCATGGCTCTCGCGCGTCCGGAACAACACGGCGATGTCGCCCGGCGCCGCGGGCCGTCGTAGTCCGCTGTCGCGATCGCGGACCGTCACCCCGTCGATCAGCAATCGCGCGATTTCTTCGCCTACCGCGTCGGCCTGCGCCGCATCGCTTGCTGACGTGACCACGCCAACCGCCTCGGCCTCGCCAGGCGCGCCCTCCACGCTGGGAAACGCATCGTCTTCGCCATAGCGAAACGCGTCTGCCCGGTCGGGCGCCTTGTCGATCGCGGCAAAGACGTCGTTGACGAACGTCTGGAGCTCGTGGACCGACCGGTAGCTCCTGGTGATCGCGGCGCGGGCCGGGAGGTCGGGCCGCAACGCGTCGATGAAGCGGGCCGCGGCGTCGAGCACCGTGACCTCGGCGTCGCGGAAGCCGTAGATCGACTGCTTGCGGTCGCCAACAATGAAGATGGATGGCGGCAGCGGTCCGTGCGTCATGCCCTCGCCCGCCGCCCACGCCCGCACCAGCTCGCGCACCAGCTGCCACTGCGCGCGGCTGGTGTCCTGGAACTCGTCGACCAGCACGTGTTCGTAGCGCGACTCGAGCCGATACCGGCTGCGCGAAAACTCTTCCATTTGTGCGAGCAGCACCAACGTCCGCTCGAGCAGATCCGGAAAATCCAGCACGCCGTTCTTGTCGAGCGTGCGGCGATATTCCTCCTGCGCGATGGCAAACAGCCGGCGCACGCCGCGGGCGAGTACCAGGTTGATGTCGCGGCGGAACGTGTCAACGGCCGACTCGATGTGCGGCCCGAGGCCAAGGACGATCTGCTTGTGCCGGTCGTAGTGCGCCGCCGACCGGAACATGGCCTTGGTGTGGATCGGACGCTTGCGTGGCTCGCCCTTCTGCGTGAGTACCAACTCAGCGAGCCGGTCGAGCGCTCCACGCAATTGCGCCGGGGTTGGACTAGCTGCTGCGATCAAGTCGATGTCGCGAACGAGCAACGCAAATGCCGAATCGCCGGGTCCGCTGGCCTTGAGTGCCGCGGCGACTGGCGACAGTGATGCCCGGAGGTTGTGGAGCAGTCGCGCGCAGGCCATCGCCACGCTCATGTCCTTGCCGCGAAGAAAACGATTGAGCGCATCAGTGGCCACCAGCCGGCGATCGAGCAGCGCCGCCAGGCCCTTTCGAATGCGCGGCTCGCCCAGCTCGGTGAAGAGCAGCGCCACGTCCGGATCGTCGAGCGAGAGCCCGCGGCCGATCCGCAGCGCCCGATCGAGCGACGCTTCGGTGAAGCGCGGCGTTTCGGTTTCGTCGGCGAGGTCAAAGCCTGGATCGACGCCGGCTTCGAGGGGAAACTCGTGCAGCAACGCCAGGCAGAACGCATCGATGGTGCTGATGGCGATCTCGCCAAACCCGTCTCGAATGTCGCGCCAGCGCGCCTCCGGGATGCCTCCCAACCGGTGGCGCTCACGCAGCGTGGCCATCACGCGCTGGCGCATTTCGGCGGCGGCCTTGCGCGTGAAGGTGATCGCCAGGATGTTACGGGGCGCCACGCCGGCTTCGAGCAGCCCGACGTAGCGATCGACCAGCACGCGCGTCTTGCCGGTGCCGGCCGAGGCTTCGAGGGCGACGTTGCGGCGCGGATCGACCGCGATGCGCCGCGCCCGCTCGTCAGGGGTCTCGTGTGGCGACAAACCTTCGCGTGGCGACAAACCTTTAGGTTTGTCGTCTTCGAAATCGAGGCGGGGCTGCTCAGCCAACCTCGGCCTCCGCTGGTTCTTCCGGTGGCTCTGCACCACCGGGAGTGCGGCAAATCGTCACGAACGCGCACATCGAGCAGAGCGACTTGGTGTCAGGTCGAGCAGGAAAATGACCTGCAGCAATGTCGTTCAATGCGTCAACCAGGCGATGTTCGGCCTCGGTGACGAGCTCTGGAAACGACATGCCTTTTCGTTCGAGCGCGACGATGCCGCGCTTGCCTTCAAACGACAGGTACATGGCCTCGCTGGCCGGGATGTCGCGGCCGCGCTCGCGCGACAGCCGGGCGCGAACGCAGGCGCTGTAAATCGGCAACTGCAGCGCCGTCTTCACGTCGGGCACCCACTTGGTCTTGTAGTCGATCAGCCGGAACGTGCCGTCGGTGAGCACGTCGACCCGATCGATTTTCGCGCGCAGCGGCACCGTGCGCGGCGCGCCATCGGCGCCCGCGAACGTGAACTCGCCATCGAGCTCGTATTCCATCAGGCGCTCATCGATACCCGCGGCCCGCTCGGCTTCCATCGCAAACACGCGCGACGCGATGCCGGACCCCACGGCCGATCCAAAGAGGCGGGCCCGCTCCAGGGCGGCTTCCGACGGCGCGAGCGATGCCAGCGCCGGACCGCAGACTTCCACGAACAGCGCCTCGGCTTCGCCGATGGTTTCCGGCGTGATGCGGTTGTGGCCGCGCGCCTGCCACTCGTGGAAGAAGGTCTCGAACAGCTCGTGCAGGAAGCGGCCACGCTCGAGCGGCGACCGGGTGTCTTCGTCCTCGCGCTCCTCTTCGATCTGCAGCACGTTCGCGACATAGAACTGGAACGGGCATTTCAGATAGCGCTCGAGCCGGCTGACGCTGACACGCGGCAGCGTCCACTCGCCGGCCTGCCCGAGGAACCGGCCCGGATCGGATTCGCCACGCGATCGCCTTGCCGCCGCCCATCGCTCAGTCAGCGCGGATACGGGTGGCGACACACCTTTGGGTTTGTCGTCGGTAAGCCACTCGTGCGTGAACACGCGCGCGTCGAGGTGTCCGATCGCGGTTTCGGTTGCGAGGCCGAATCCGGCGGCATCCTCGACGAACACCGATGGCTCGACCACCGCGTCGGCTTCGAGGGCGAACGTCGACAGCCGCGTGCGCGATCGCGCCAGCCGCACGAGATCGCGAAACGATGCCCGCGCCGCGCGCACGAGATCGCGCTCCTGGTGAATCGCGACACGATCGGGACGCGACGGCTCGAGCTGTGCCAGCAGCGCTTGCGGATAAAACACGCTGCGCCGCGGCCGCTCGGGCCACTCGCCCTCCACCAGTCCCATCACCTGCACATCGTCGAACTCGCCAAACCGCGCCGCCTGCGCGTCGACGATCTGCACGCCGTTGGCGCCGCTCGGAACCGCGAAGGTCTGCGCGCCCAGCCAGCGGCGAATCGCCGCTGACAGGTCGTGCACGGTGCCGGACGCACCAGGGTCGTGACGCTTGTAACCGTCGGCGAGCCCGGTGATTGCAGCGAGCACGCCGGCCCTGGCGCGTTGCCGTCGCTCGTCGATCTTCGCGCGACGCGCTTCCACCTTCGCGCGTGGCGCTTCGGCGGACAGGACCGTGAACGCGTCGTAGCGATCCACGAAGGTGCGAAGCCGCTCGAGGTGTTCGACCAGCGGACGATTCTCGGTGAGCGGGGCCAGCAGGGTTGCGAGCTCGATCGCAACGGTCGCGGCCGGCACGGCCGCCTGTTGACGGCGACGCTCGCGCCCGCTGCCGCGAGCACCGGAGGGTTGTTCCGCGGTGCGGCCCCAGTCGTGGGCAATGGCCATCAAGCGATCGAGGCCGCCGAGAAACCGCAGCTCGACGAGCGCAGCATCAAGCGCCGCGATCGACGAACGATCGAGCGGTTGTGGCGGCACCCCGGTCTTTGGGGACGTCTCAAAGCGGAAATGCGGTGAGCGCAACAGCGCCGTGGTGGCGCGACGCGTGAACCCGGTTGCGACGAATTCGATGACGAGATCGAGCGCGGCCGCGTACGGCTCCGCCGCGAGCGGCAGCGTGTCCATCGCCTGGAACGGCACGCCCGCGCCGGCAAAGACGTCGCGGGCCACATAGAGGTAGGGCAACGCGCGCGATACGACCAGCGCCGTACGATCGAGGCGCACCTGGCGGCCCGCGCGGCGGTCGGCCTTCAATCGCCGCGCCACACCCTCGAGTTCTTCCTCGCGATCGCGATACGAAAATACGATCGGCTGATGCTGCCCCACGGTGGGCGGAACGATCAGGACAGGCCCAGGCGCTGGCTGGCGCTCGACTGTAGACACTTCTTCCATGCCGACAAACGCCAGGCGCAGGCGATCGAGGTATCCCGCCTCGAGCGCGCCATCGGTCGCCAGGATGTCGACGTGTTCGAGACCTGGGATGCTGGTGAGCAGCGCGACATCGGCCGGCCACAGGCCTTCCGGATCCGAGAGCCGATCGCCGACGGTCACCGCCACGCGCCGGACCGGCATGGGCGCAGGCGTCGCGATCAAATCATGCCGCAAGGCGTGCTCGTCGCTGCCGCCGCCATCGAGCAGGCGCGCTTCGTAGCGTCGAAATGCCGCCACGAGAAAGCGCGTCTGGGCCAGCAGCTGCGCGGCGCCCCGGTCCGACTCGGCCGCCGGCTCGAGCTCGCCGCACACCAACCGGTCGAAATCATCGACGGTGCGGTGCAGCCGGCGGATCTGATCGTAGAGCCCGATCATTTCGGCGACGAGGGCTGGACGCACGTGAAACGGCGGCGCGACCCCCGCTTCTTCCGCGTCACGAGCGGCGGCGCTCAACAGCGTCTCGCGCTCGAACGGCGACAGCATTCGCGGCGGGTGCGCGAGCCGCGACGCCAGAAGATCGTGCCAGTCGCCGCGCGTGCCGAGGTGCGGCAGCGATCGATCGGGGCGCGGCACGCCGCGCATCGCCAGCGTGCGCCGCAGCTGCGCGCCGGCGGCGCGGGTCGGCACGATCACAAACGTGTCGGCGGCGGCCGCCGGGTCGAGGCCGGCGGCGAGCTCAACGAGATGCGAGCGAAAACCCGACAGGTCCGGCGCGCGAAGCAGGCGCGTGCGGCGGGGCGTGATCACTGGCGCGTCGGCGGCTCCATGGCGGCGGTGAGGTCCGCGCGGGCCCGCGTGTAGAGCAAGAGCGCCCCCGCGGCGGCAGACGAGGCGCGGCGGGCCCCGTCCACGCTGTTGCTGGACACCGACTCGATGCGCAGCCGCAGCGCGCTTTCGGCGAGCTCCCACGCACTGCGCGCCAGCGCGTGACCCGCCATCAGCTCCGGCGGCGGAATGACCTTGGCGAGGCCGCGGCCGGCGCGCGCGAGGCGGTTGGCGAGCGGCGTGATCTTGTGCACGGCCGGGCCCGACATCGCCTTGACCTGCTCGAGCGGGCCGGCGGCGTCCTTGAACATGGAAAACAATCCGTTGGTCGAGCGCCGATAGCGTCGAAACGCCGGACCACGTTTCTTCCATTGCTCCTGCGCGATCCGGTCGTGGCTCGAGATCGACGTGTCGTCGAGCGTGGCGAGCAAGGCGGCGACCTCGCCCGGCCGCTGCCGGCCAAGACGCGCGTCTTCCTTGAGAATCCGATCGCGCAACCGCTCGAACTCGCGTGCATCGCCGCGGCTGGCGGCCCGCGCCGCGGCATCGAGCGTGGACGTGCGCAGCGTCTCGTAATGACGATCGATCCGCTGTTCGCCTTCGAGATCGCCCATCACGCCGCGGCGAATGCGATCCGCCCAGGTTTCCGGCAGCATGCCCACCGCCCGATCGAGCAGTCCCAACACGGTTTGCAGCAACGTGATCTTGCCGGCCGCTGTTTCGGCGAGCGACGCGGCCGTCACGAACTGCTCCACCAGCTCCGCATCGCTCGGCGCCGGCAACGGCGGCGGTGGCGGGCTCGCCATCGGCGCGCTCAACGCCAGGTCGAACCGCGTCTGCCCCACCGCCACGCGCAGTTGCGCAATCACTTCGTCCAACACCCCCAGGGCCTCGCGCACGTCGCCGACCCGGTAGCCGTAGTGCGACCCGGGCCAGTCAGCCAGCGAGCGCCGCGCCTGTTCCGCGGTGGCCAGGCGCACGTTGGGATCCGCGATTTGCGAAATCTCGTTGAGCACCTTGGCCATCTCGCTGCTGAATGCGGCAAAGTCGGCGTCGCCGCGAGACACGGCGTACGCGGCAGCCCTTACAGATTCGGCGTACTGTTCCGTTCTGGGCCAATCAACCCGTCCGGCAGGAATCGTGACGAGGTGCAGCTCGACCGGATCTCTCGACATTTGCGTTGGCATCGAAAAAATCACGCGGTCGTCGATGCGCGCCCATTCGCCGTAACTCGCCAGCACGCGGCCATCCAAAAGAAAAACCCGAAAAAGTACTCGGCTCGGCGCTTCCTGTGCCGCAAGCGGCATCGAAAAAAGAATGGCAACGATCAGAATGGCAGCGCTCTTCATCTGCGGTGACGTTAGTTTATCTTCCTTGTGGAAATCCTGTGGACGAACGGTCGAAAAACTGTGGACGACGGCCGCATGAAAATAAATGTCGCGAAGTTTCCCCTCTCATGAAGACGTTCGGTCAACCGCGTTGGCCGCTTTCGTACGGCGCTTCGCTTGATCCCTGCGCTGCACGTCATACAATCGTCGCTCCGCTATTGACGATCCATCATTACGAAGAGCAAATCGCCGGTCGCACTTACCAAATCGAGGTCTCGCTGGTATCGGCGGAGCGCTGGCGTGCACAGATCGCGCGGCTTCCCGGCATGCCGACCTCGATGATGCCCTTCTACGGCACCACTCCGGAAGCGGCCGCGCGCGAGCTGAGCAAATGGCTGTCGCTCGTTTCCGGCGTTGCCGTCGGCAAGACATAATCTAGCCAGCATGGCTAGCGGAGCGTATCAACGATTTCGCAACTACCGGCATCGTCGCTCGGCCAACGTTCTGGGGCCGTTCCTACGGAACGGCCCGCTTTCACTAACGAACATGCACGCCGCTAGATCCGCTCGACGTCCGGCGCGATCGTTGGCGCTAGCTCTGCTGTGCCTGTGGATCGGAGTTTTCCACGACTTGTCCTCCGCGGCCGAAGCGAAGGCGGAGGCCCGAGCGATAAAATCCGCGCCGAGTCCCGGCGACTTGTCCGCCGTAGCGCAAGCGAAGTCGGAAGCGCGAGAGCGCGAAGGCGGACAGCCCAAACCGGCCACTCAACTACCGCGCGTGCACTTCGTGGCGACCGGCGGCACCATTTCCAACCGCGACGGCGGCCGTCTCAGCGCTGAAGAGCTCGCTCGATCAATGCCCGGCATCGACCGCTACGCCACCGTGACCTTCGAGCAGTTTGCCAACGTCGCCAGCAGCGAGCTGACGTTGCAACAGTGGATCGAGCTGTCGAAGCGCATCAACGAGGTCTTTGCCAAAGAGAACGATGTCGCCGGCATCGTGGTCACGAGCGGCACCGACACGCTCGAAGAAACCGCGTTCTTCCTGCACCTGACCGTGCGCGACCCGCGACCCGTGGTGGTGGTCGGCTCGATGCGCAACCCCAGCACCATCGGCTACGAGGGGGCAGCCAACCTGCTCGAGGGCGTGCGCGTGGCCGCCGATCCGGCGGCCCGCAACAAGGGCGCGCTCGTGGTGCTGAACGACGAGATCAATTCCGCGCGCAACGTGACCAAGACCGACGCCGTCCGGCTGCAAACGTTCCGCAGCCGCGACTATGGACACTTGGGCGTGGTCGATCGCGACCGCGTGGTGTTTTTCAGCCAGATCACCCAGCGCGCCAACGAGCGCAGCGAGTTCGATATCACCCGCATCACCGAGCTGCCGCGCGTCGACGTGATCATGGTCTACCAGGGCGCCACCGGCGACTTGATCAAGGCCGCCGTCGACTCGGGCGCCAAAGGCATCATCATGGCGACCGCCGGGGCCGGCGCGCTGAGCGGCACGCAAGCCGAAGGCTTGCAATACGCGGCGCAGAAGGGCGTGTTCGTCGTCACCACCACGCGCGCGGGCAGCGGCCGGATCGCCCCGCGATCCGACGCCGCCAACTCGAATGTCACGATCAGCGAGGCCGTACAGCGCCGCCGGCAGTTCACCATCGCGGGCGAAGATCACATTCCCGTGAAGGCGCGCATCCTCCTCATGCTCGCGCTGTCGAAGACCACCGACCGCAGCGAGATTCAGCGCATCTTCAGCGAATATTGATCGACACGACGCTAACCATCGCGCGCGCGTGCCACGCCAGCCGCACCGCAATCAGGCCGGCGATCACAATCGCGGTGGCCTTGGCGACAATCGACAACTCGATCGACTGGCTCATGGCCAGCGCGGCTTCGGCAATGCCCGGGATCATGACCGCCTCCGTTGCTTGCGGACGTG
>JANOZI010000280.1:0-16471 GCA_031429375.1 Acidobacteriota bacterium
GGTGCGCAGCCCGCGCGCGCCGTTGACCATCGAATCGTAGACGCCGCCGAGCACGAAAAACTTGATCGACACCGCGGCTGCCCGCGCCTTGGCCTGGTTCGCGATCACCGACGCGGTTTGCTCCGGTGGTGCGAGCGCCGCGCACAATCCAAATATCGCCGGGTATTCCACCGCGAGATCCACGGCGCCGTACCCGGCGAGCGAGCTGCCGAGAATGGCACGGTGGTCGGGCGTCGGAAAAGTCCGGAAGCGCTTGTCGACCATCGGCACCAGCTCCGACGACACGAACGCGCGCCATTTCACATTTCGCGAATATTCCTCCCGCCGATCGCCAGGCTCCGAGAACACCGCGATCACCGGGGGAATGGCCTTCCGCGCGATCAACCGGTCGAGCACTCTGGGCACGTCGATCTTCTCCACATAGTTGCTGCCGTCGAGCACGTAGATCACCGGGAACAGTGTTTCCGCCGGGGCGGCGGAGTAACCGGGCGGCAGGTAGAACCACACGCGCCGTGGGCCGCCAAGCGAGCGTGATGCGACGGTTTCGGCCAGCAGCTCGCCCGCCGGCACGGCCGCGGTGTCGTCGATTTCCGGTTGTGCCGGCCAGAACGGCATCCGGACCTCGGAACGCGGTCCGGCGTACGCCTGCGCGACGTGCGGGTTCAACGGGTCGGCCACCGCCTCCTTGTCGAACATGAACACATATTCGACGCGCGCGTTGGTGTACGCCGTGCCCTCGAGAAACGACCACTGGGTGCCGTCGATGCGCGTCATCGTGCCGACTGACGCGTCGTATCCCTTCGGCGTCGCCGCCCACGCGTTGAAGTCGCCGACGATACGCGGTGTCTGGCCGTTCTTGTCCCTGGCCAGGAAAACCAGACGGGTCTGGCTCTCAATGATCGGATTGCCGCCCTTGGAGGTGATGAATTTCTCGATCGCCACTTCCCGCTGCTCGGGGGCAACGCCGCCAACATGTTTGCGCAGGTCGCGCCACGTCTGCGGCTCACTAGCGCATGAAATCATGACCAGCAAGCAAAGCAGCGGGCCGAGCTTCTGGGCCGCCGATTTCGGGCCGCCTTGTCCTTCGACGATCAACTGTCCGCACGCCGCGCGGATGTCGCGTCCTCGACTCTTGCGCACGGACACGTTCAAGCCGCGGTCGGCGAGGATCTTCGCGAAGGCGTTGATCGTCTCGTCGGACGGCCGCTCGAAGGGAATGCCGGCGGCGGCGTTGAGCGGCAGCAGGTTGACCTTCGCTTTGACCCCGGAAAGCACCTTCACGAGCCTACGTGCGTCTTGCGGCGAGTCGTTGACGCCGGCGAGCAGCACGTACTCGAACATGATGCGGCGGCGCTTGGCCAGCGGAAAACGCTCGCACGCTTCAATGACTTGCCGCATCGAATACTTCTTGTTCAGCGGCACGATGGCGCCGCGCGTTTCCTCGGTGGCCGCGTGCAGCGATACCGCCAGGTTGGGCATCAGCGCTTCCTGCGCCAGCCGGTCCATCATCGGCACGAGTCCCACTGTCGAGAGCGTGATGCGCTTGGGATGCAGCCCGAGCCCTTCACTCTCGTTCAACATCCGCAACGCCTTCATCGTCGCGTCGTAGTTGTGCAGCGGCTCGCCCATGCCCATCAGCACGATGTTGAAGGACTTGTCGAGCAGGTCGAGCGACCGGGCGAGCAGGCGGACCTGGGCCGTGATTTCGCCGGCGCTCAGGTTGCGCACGAGGCCCATCTTGCCGGTCAGGCAGAAGGCGCACCCCATCGCGCAGCCGACCTGCGTCGAGACGCAAAAGGTTTGCGCGGGCGTGTCGGGAATGAACACCGACTCGATCTGCTTGCCGTCCGACAGGCGGAGCACGAACTTCTGCGTGCCGTCTTCCGAGACGTCGTGCTTGACCACGTCGGGAAGCGACACCGTTGCGGCGCCGGCAAGGGCGGCGCGCAGCTCCTGGCTCAAGTCCGTCATCTGCGCGAAGTCGGTCACACCGCGCTTCCAGATCCAGCGGTAGATCTGCCTGGCGCGAAAGCGCTTGTGCCCGAGCGACTCGACAAACTGCTCGAGCTCGCCGAGCTCCATGCCCGCGATATCCACCATCAAGATCAGTGTACAACTCCGGAGCCCCGAGCTCCGCCTTCGCGGCCGAACGCCGCTTCGGCGCGACCTCGCCGTAGCTCGCTTGAGTGGTGCCGAGCAAAGGCGGGCCGGAGCCCGGGTTAATCTGCGAAGCGGGCGCGGATGCCCGCGAGCGTCCGGGTCATGGATTCGCGGGCGGTGTTCTTCACAATCGGACGGATGAGCGAGCCGACGATGGGCGGAAGGCTGCGGCTGAGCGTCACCGATTCGATTTCCACCAGCACGCCGCCGTCCTGCTGCTTGTAGCGCCAGTAGGTGTTCAGGCGCCACAACAGGCCGCGATCGTTGCCTTCAGGCAGCGCCCGTTCGCGCGGCGTTCCGGCATATTCGATCTCCACGATGCGCGTGGAAATGCTGTTGCTCAGCGCCCGATCGGCAGAGAGCCGGCGGTACTCGACGTCGTAATCGGAGTCGAAGACGGCCGTGATCCACTTGGTCCGCCGCATGCGGAGAAAGACCTTCTGCTTGTCGCCGTCGCGGGAAACGACCCGCGACGAGAGCACTTCCTCCTGCTTGTGTTTGTCGGTCTGCGGTTCCTGCAGGACCTTCAACATCTCGTCGAGCGCGACGTCGGGCACGAACACCGTGCCGCGCCAGTGATTGATCAAGCCGCCGTCGACCTCGATCTCGCTCGACTTGTCGTCGCGGGCCACGCCGCGCGTGACGATGATCTCGCCCTTGCGCAGCGCCGCCAGGGTCATTGCAAGCTGCGCGGGCGGCTGGCGCTCGAAGTCCAGGAAGGGCAAGTTGTCCTTGAGATCGCGCGCCGCGCGCGCCTCGATCGCGGCCACGTAGCGCGCAAAATCCTTCGCGGTCTTCGCCTGCAGCACCGCCTCCAGCGGTTCGGCAGCGGCTGCCGCTACCTCCACTGGTCCGGTTGCCCCGGAAGCGACCGCAACCACGGCGGCCACTGCCGCGGCCCGGAAGACCAACGTGTTCGCGCCGGCGAAGTTCACCAGCCCCAGCGCGATCACGCCCGCGATGTTGGCGGCGATCGGCGAGAGCGAAGCGGATTCGACGAACACCGCCGTCACGGCGACGCTGCCTGCAATCGACGTCATGGCCGTGAGCGCGTTGAAGCGAAGCAAGCGCGTCCACCGCCCGCGCGCGCTGGCCGCCGCTCCGCCTTCGCCGGGTTGCGGCGGGGCAAGCCGATCGCGAAAGGTCCAGACCTCGTGACACGCGAAATTGCAGACGATGGCCAATTCGACGGCGATGGCCGTCGCGACGAGGTAGTGCAGTCCGGTGATCTGCGTGAGCACGGCGAGTGCTGCAAGTTGTATCGCAAAGCCGGCGCTACCGGCGAGCGAGAAACGAAGCCATCTTCGGAGAGACCCCGTCAAGAGTTGCCGTCCCGCCATGATCGGTTAGTTTCCTCAAGATATAGCGCGCGAATGTTTCTACTCGTGGTCACGATGAAAGTTGTCACCATGCCTAAGACTCCGACGATGCCGCCAAGGTCGAACAGGCGGATTTCGGCCAGTCCCATCGGGTTGATGACGGGTGATGCGATCAGCGCCAGTGCGCCCGCCGCGACCAGGATTCGCAATTCTGTCGGGCCGATGCCGAGCAACGCCATCTTGAAAACGCCGCGCGCGTGGGTAGCCAGGTACGCCTCGGCAGACACGAGGAAGAACGCCGCCACGACCAGCGCCGCCATTATCGAACTCATGTGTCCGGACGCCGCCAGCCCGGCAAAAAGAAAGGCGGTGCCGGCCAGGTCGAGCACGTGGTCCACGTAGTAGCCATAGCGCGGCCGTTGCTGGTCCCGTACTCTCGCCACCGTGCCGTCGAGGCTGTCGCCAAACCAGTTCAGCAGCAGGCAGAGGACGACAAGGCTCGCTCCTGCAACAACATCCGTGCGTGCGAGCCAGAACGACAGGCCGGCGCCGGCCATCGCCGCCAGCCCAAGCGCGGAGAGGTGGTCGGAGTTGATCCAACGGGGCAGTCGCTCGGCTATCCAGATGAGCAGCCGCTTTTCGGTCGCGGCAAGAACGCTTTTGTGCAGCCGGACGTGGGTCGTATTCATTCGAATCGTAGGGCACCCCTTCATGGGGTGCCTCTCCTTCTGATACGAAATGTGCAAAGCAGCGACGGAACGGCTCATCCGCCTTCGCCAAGGCTTCCACCTTCGCTAAAGCTACGGCGGACAAGACGGCAGGACAAGCCCGCGAAACAGGCTGTGATATGATTTCCCAAGTAATTCTTTCTGCTGCAACCAGTTAACGCAGCAGTTCCCCACGTGCCTGAGTCCAATATTCGCCGCGCCGTACTCGCCAACGGTGTCCGTCTCGCCACCGAGCGGATGCCCCATGTGCGGTCGGTCGCCGTCGGCGTGTGGCTCACGCGCGGGTCGCGGCACGAACCGAGCGAACAGACCGGCATCGCGCACTTCGTCGAGCACATGCTCTTCAAAGGCACACCCACCAGGTCCGCCGAAGAAATTGCGCAGCAGGTCGACTCGATCGGCGGCCAGATCGACGCCTTCACGTCGAAGGAGTACGCCGGCTATTACCTCAAGGTGCTCGACGAGCATTTGCCGCTCGCCGTCGACATCCTCGCCGATCTCATCACCAACCCGACCTTTACCGACGAAGACATCGAGAAGGAAAAGAAAGTCATTCTCGAAGAGATCAAGATGGTCGAGGACACACCAGACGATCTGGTCCACGAGATCTTCGCCGAAGGGTTCTGGGCGGGCCATCCCCTGGGTCGTCCGATTCTCGGCACGCCCGCGAGCGTGGCGTCGCTGACCCGCACCACGCTCCAGCAGTACTTCGCCAACACCTACGTCGCGGCGAACTTCGTGGTCGTCGCGGTCGGCAATCTCCAGCACGACAACGTGCAGGGTCTGCTCGAGCGGGCGCTCGAAGGGCTGCCGCACACCGGCCCCGACATCGACGATGTGGCGCCGATTACGGCGTCGAGCATCCAGGTCCGCCGCAAGGAACTCGAGCAAAGCCACGTCGTGTTCGGCACCCCTGCGCTGCCGCAGCACCATCCGGAACGCTATGCCGGGTATGCGCTCAACACCACGCTGGGCGGATCGATGAGCTCGCGGCTGTTCCAGAACGTGCGCGAAAAACGCGGGCTGGCCTACGCGGTCTTCTCCGGCTTGTCGGCCTACCAGGATTCCGGCGCGCTCAGCATCTATGCCGGCTGCGCCAACGACGCGGTCGCCGAGCTGATCGAGGTGGTCGTGGCGGAGATTCGACAGATGAAAGCCGGCGGTCTCGAGCCGGTCGAGTTGCGCCGCGCCAAGGATCATCTGAAGGGCTCGCTGATGCTCGGCCTCGAGAGCACGTCGAGCCGGATGTCGCACCTCGCTCGCCAGGAGATGTACCGCGATCGCACCACCGGCCTCGACGAGATGCTCGCCGCCATCGAGCGCGTCACGGCTGAAGACGTGTTGCGGCTGGCGGATCGATTTTTCGTCAACGGATCCCTTGCCGTCACCGTGCTCGGCAATGTGAACGGATTGAAAGTGACCAGCGACCAACTGGCTCTATAGAAGGCAAAGGCAAAAGGCAACAGGCTGAACCAATCTGAATGATTCCGCGCTACACCAACCCCGAGATGGGCCGCATCTGGAGCGACGAGCGGCGGTACGAAACCTGGCTCGAGGTTGAAGTGGCGGCCGCCGAGGCGATGGCCGAGGCCGGCATTATTCCTGCCGAGGCGGCGCGCGACCTGCGCGCCAGGGGCGGGTTCGACATCGCCCGCATCGACGAAATCGAAAAAACCACGCAACACGATGTGATTGCGTTCACGACATCGGTGGCGGAGAAGGTCGGACCGTCGGCGCGCTGGCTGCATTTCGGACTGACCTCGTCCGATGTCGTCGACACCGCGCAGGCGCTGCAAATGGTCGAGGCCTGCGACCTCATCCTGAAGAGCATGGTGGCGCTCGGCGAGGCCATCAAGGCGCGCGCCTTCGAGCACAAGCACACGCCGATGATCGGGCGGACCCACGGCGTCCATGCCGAGGTCATGACGTTCGGCTTGAAGCTGGCGCTCTGGCACGCCGACCTTGCCCGCAGCCTCGAGCGCGTGCGGCGCGCCCGTGAAGGGGTGCGGGTCGGCATGGTGTCGGGCGCCGTCGGCACCTTCGCGCATCTCGATCCGTCGATCGAAGAGGCGGTGTGCCGCCGGCTCGGACTCGAGCCCGACGCGGTGTCGTCGCAAGTGATCCAGCGCGATCGGCACGCCGAGCTGCTGAGCGTGCTGGCGATCGCGGCGGCGTCGCTCGAAAAGTTTGCGCTCGAGATCCGTGGCCTGCAGAAGACCGAGATTGGCGAAGTGGAAGAGCCGTTCGGCAAGGGCCAGAAGGGCTCTTCGGCGATGCCGCACAAGCGCAACCCGATCGGCTGCGAGCAGATCGTCGGCCTGTCGCGCCTGCTGCGCGGCAACGCCGTGGCCGCCATGGAAAACGTCGCGCTCTGGCACGAGCGCGACATCTCGCATTCGTCGGTCGAGCGCGTCATTCTGCCCGACAGCTTCATCGCCCTCGACCACATGTTGCGGCGGTTCACCCGCATCGTCTCCGGTATGGTGGTCTATCCGGAGCGGATGCTCGAGAACCTCAATCGCTCCCGCGGCGTCGTCTTTTCGGGCCAGGTGCTGCTCGAGCTTGCCCGCCGCGGCGTGTCGCGCGAACAGGCCTACGAGTGGGTGCAGCGCAACGCCATGCGGTCGTTTCACGACCAGCAGGACTTCAAGCCGTTGCTCCTCGCCGACGCCGACATCGGCACGGTGTTGAACCCGGCGGAAATCGAAAAGGCGTTCGATCTGAAAGAGCAGCTGCGAAACGTCGACGTGATCTTCGGCCGGGTCTTTTCGTAGGGCGCCCTTTATGGCGCCGTCGGGAAACGTAGGGCGCCCCTTTATGGGGTGCCGTGGAGCAAACAATGCGTGCGCGTGTCTATGTGACCCTGAAGCCGTCCGTGTTCGACCCCCAGGGCCGAGTCGTGGCCGACGCGCTGGTGACGCTCGGATACCAGGACGTGAAGGACGTTCGGCAGGGAAAGTTCTTCGAGGTCGAACTCGATGGCGCCGATGCCGCGGCCGCGAAAACGCGAGTCACCGAGATGGCCGACAAGCTGCTGGCCAACCCGGTGATTGAGAGCTATCGCGTCGAGGTCCTGCCATGAAGTTCTCGGTCGTCGTGTTTCCCGGGTCGAATTCCGACTACGACGCCTTCTATGCGACCTCGCGTGTGCTCGGCGAAGACGCGGCGCTGGTGTGGCACAAGGACACCGACTTGCAGGGCGCGGATGTCGTGATCCTGCCGGGCGGGTTCGCCCACGGCGATTACCTGCGCACCGGGGCGATTGCCCGCTTCTCGCCGATCATGGGCGCGGTCAAGGCGTTTGCCGATCGGGGCGGGCCCGTGCTCGGCATTTGCAACGGCTTCCAGGTGCTGCTCGAAGCCGGCCTGCTGCCGGGCGCGATGGTGCGCAACGATCGCATCAAGTTCGTGTCGCGCGTGGTGCCGGTGCGGGTCGAGCAGACCGACACGCCGTTCACTGTTGCCTGCGCGTCGAAGCAGGTCCTGAACCTGCCGATCGCGCATGGCGAAGGCAATTACTACGCCGACCCCGCCGAGCTCGCCCAGCTCGAAGCCAATCGCCAGGTCGTGTTTCGCTACTCGAGCGCGGCCGGCGAGGTGTCGAGCGAACACAACCCGAACGGCTCGCTCAACAGCATCGCCGGCATCTGCAATCGCCAGCGCAACGTTGTCGGCCTGATGCCGCATCCCGAGCGCGCCTCGGAAGCGGCGCTCGGCAGCGCCGATGGCCTCGTCGTGCTCGCGTCGGCGGTGAAGTCCGTCGCTGCTCTTTCGCTTTCGCGGAACTGAAGAGGAATATGGCATCCGTGGTGATTGATTCGGCGGTTCTCGAACGGCACGGCATCAAGCCGGACGAGTACGATCGCATCCTGCAATTGATGGGACGCGAGCCCAACATGCTGGAGCTCGGGCTGTTCTCGGTGATGTGGTCGGAGCACTGCAGCTACAAGAGCTCGCGCGTGCACTTGAAGACGCTGCCGACGGCAGGCCCGCGTGTCGTGCAGGGGCCCGGCGAGAACGCCGGCGCGGTGGACATCGGCGACGGCCTGTGCGCGGTCTTCAAGATCGAGTCACACAACCACCCGTCGTTCATCGAGCCTTACCAGGGCGCCGCCACCGGCGTCGGCGGCATCATCCGCGACATTTTCACGATGGGCGCCCGCCCGATCGCGCTGCTGAACGCGCTGCGCTTCGGGTCGCTCGACACCCCGCTCGCCCGGAGGATCTTCGAGGGCGTCGTGGCCGGCGTGGGCGGCTACGGCAACAGCATCGGCATTCCCACCGTCGGCGGCGAGATCGTCTTCGACGAGATGTATGCCGGCAACCCGCTCGTCAATGTCCTGTGCCTCGGCATCGCCCGCATCGACGGCATCGTCAAGGGCGCGGCGAAAGGCGCGGGCAACCCGGTGTTCTATGTCGGCGCCAAGACCGGCCGCGACGGCATCCATGGCGCGACGATGGCGTCGGCGGAGTTTGACGAGAAGTCGGCGGAGAAGCGCCCGGCGGTGCAGGTGGGCGACCCCTTCATGGAAAAGCTCCTGATGGAGGCGTGCATTGAGGTCATGAAGACCGGCGCGGTGCTCGGCATCCAGGACATGGGCGCGGCCGGGTTGTCGTGCGCGACCTCCGAGATGGGATCGCGCGGCGGCGTCGGCATGACGATCGACGTGATGCACGTGCCGCAACGCGAGACCGGCATGACGCCGTACGAGATCATGCTGTCGGAATCGCAGGAGCGCATGCTGCTGGTCGTCGCGAAGGGCCGGGAGCACGAAGTTGAAGCGGTGTTCGACAAATGGGACCTGCACGCGGTGCAGGTCGGCGAGGTCATCGAAGGCTCGCGCCTGAAGATTCACGAGCGCGGTGTGTTGGTGGCCGACGTTCCCAATCGGGCGCTGACTGACGAAGCGCCCGTATATCGGCGTCCCATGCAGGAGCCGTCCTGGCAACAGGCCGTGCAGAAGCTGTCGCTCGGCGAGCTGGGGCAGGCGCCGCCTGCGCAGTCGGCGTTCGATCGCCTCGTCGCCGTGCCGACCATCGCGAGCAAGCGGTGGGCCTATCGCCAGTACGATCACAGTGTCGGCACCAACACCATCGCCCAGCCGGGCATGTCGGCCGCCGTTGTTCGCGTCAAGGAAACGAAGAAGGGGCTTGCCGTCTCCGTGGACGGCAACGGCCGCTTTTGCTATCTCGATCCCCATCGCGGCGCCATGCTGGCCGTGGCCGAAGCGGCGCGCAACGTTGCCTGCGCGGGCGGCGAGCCAATCGGCGGCACCAACAACCTCAACTTCGGCAATCCCGAGCGCCCGGAAATCATGTGGCAGCTTGCCGAAGCGGTCCGCGGCATCGGCGACGCCTGCCGCGCGCTCGGCATTCCCATCACCGGCGGCAACGTCAGCCTCTACAACGAAACCGAGGGCCGGGCCATCTTCCCGACGCCCGTTCTGGGCGTCGTCGGCCTGCTGGACGACGCGAGCAAGACGGCGACGCGAATCTTCAAACGGGCCGGCGCGACCGTCGTGCTGCTGGGCGATAATCTAGGGGAGATCGGCGGCAGCGAGTACCTGGCGACCGTGCACGGCAAGGTGCTGGGGGCGCCGCCCGCGCTCGACCTGGCGCGCGAGGCGTCGCTGCAGAAGCTGATCGTCAAACTGATCCGGGACAGCGCCGTCGAATCCGCGCACGATTGCTCGGAAGGGGGCCTGGCCGTCGCACTCGCCGAATGCACCTTCGACAGCGGCGGCATCGGCGTCACCGCCGACGTTGGTCCGGCCGCGCCCTGTGGCGACACACCTTTCGTGTCCGCCGAAGCGCCCGGCGCGAAGGTGGAAGGTTTGTCGGGCGGCTTTGCGGTGAATGCGACGCTGTTCGGCGAGTCGGCATCTCGCATCGTCGTCTCGACGTCCGACGTGAAGCTTCCGGCTGTGATCGCGGCCGCCCGGGCGGCCGGCATTCCGGCAACGGTGATCGGCAAGACTGGCGGCGATCGAATCCGCGTGACGGTGGACGGCACGGCTGCAATCGATAGCCTGGTGGCTGACGCCGAGCAAGCCTGGGCCACGGCGATCGAACAGAAAATGACAGGTCGGGCGCCCGCTTGAGGGCTGAATGTAGGACACCCCTTTAGGGGTGCCGGAGAAATAAATGTTCGATAAGTTCCGCGACGAGTGCGGGGTGTTCGGCATCTACGGCCATGCCGAAGCGTCGAAGATGGCGTACCTCGGCCTCTATTCGCTCCAGCATCGCGGACAGGAAAGCGCGGGCATTGCATCGGCCGATGGCACGCGGGTGCGCGCCGTCCGGCAGATGGGTTACGTCAACGATATCTTCAACGAATCGACGCTGGCGCCGCTCGTGGGCAATATCGCGATTGGGCACACGCGCTATTCGACGGCGGGCGAGAGCAAACTGTCGAACGCGCAACCCATCCTGATCGATTGCGTGCACGGCCAGGTCGGCATCTGCCACAACGGCAACATCGTCAATGCCGACGAGATCCGCGATCGGCTGGTGCGGTCCGGCTCGATCTTCCAGACCAACAGCGACACCGAAGTGGTGTTGCATCTCTATGCGCGCTCGCGCGCCGGTTCGGTGGAAGACGCCGTGGTCGAGTCGATCACGCAGTTGACCGGCGCGTTCTCGTTCGCGCTCATCACCAAAGACCACCTGATCGCCGTGCGCGACCCGCATGGCTTCCGGCCGCTGGCGCTCGGACGGCTGGGCGAGGCTTATGTCGTGTGCTCGGAGACCTGCGCGCTCGATTTGATCGGCGCGACCTATGTGCGTGACGTCGAGCCCGGTGAGGTGCTGATGATCGGGCCCTCGGGCATGCGGTCGATCAGGCCGTTCCCGAAGTCGGCGCTGTCGCATTGCATTTTCGAGCACGTGTATTTCGCGCGGCCCGACAGCGAGGTGTTCGGCCAGAGCGTCAACGAAGTGCGGACCAACCTCGGACGCGAGCTTGCCCGCGAGACCGGCGTCGCGGCCGACGTGATCGTTCCAATCCCCGACTCGGGCGTGTGCGCGGCGATCGGCTACTCGGAAGAAGCGAAGATCCCGCTGCGCTTCGGGTTGATCCGCAATCACTATGTTGGCCGGACCTTCATCGAGCCGGCGCAGGCGATCCGGCATTTCGGCGTGAAGGTGAAGCTCAATCCCGTTAAGAGCATCCTCGCCGGAAAGCGCGTGGTGTTGATCGACGATTCAATCGTGCGCGGCACGACCAGCCGCAAAATCGTCAAGATGGTGCGCGCCGCGGGCGCGGCCGAGGTACACCTCCGCATCAGTTGCCCGCCCACCATCTCGCCGTGTTTCTACGGCGTGGACACGCCGCGCCGGCAGGAGCTGATCGCCGCGACCCATTCGCTCGAGGAGATCCGCAAGTATGTCGCCGCCGATACGCTCGGCTACCTCAGCATGGGCGGCCTGTTGTCGTCGGTCAACGGGAAAGGCACCGCGTACTGCACGTCGTGTTACACCGGCCAGTATCCGGTGGCCTTCCCGCGCGACCACAGCGGCTATCTCCAACTGACGTTGAAGGTCGATGGCAAGCCCGAGCCGTTGCCTGAAGAAGAGCCCGAAACAGTTGGGTAGCGTGCGCGTGCCGCTCGCAGCCTGGATTCTCGTACTGTGCGTAGGGCACCCCTTTATGGGGTGCCAGGCGTTGGCTGCGCAGGAACCGGGCCCCCAGCGCGGCAGCCGCGCTGGGGTGGAGGAACCGGGCCCCCGCCGCCATTTGCCTGATGGGCAGCAACTGCTCCGTGCACATCACCTAGAAAAGGTCCTGGGCTTCGCAGAGACGTATCCCGGTTACCAGGAATTGCTGCGGGGCGCCGCGGCGGGCCTGGGCGCCATTGCGCGGCCGGGCAACGCTGCGGTGCTCGGCACGCTGTTCGATGTCGGCAACCCGTCGCAGGATCCGGTGCGCGCCCCGGTCACCCTCGCGATCGGCCTGGTGGCGCTCCGCAACATGCCGCTGATGCTCAAAACGCTCGAGGCCCGTCCCGATCGCGACGGGGCGCTCGGGATTCTCGCCGAGGCGTTCAACATGCTCGAGGAGGATCTCGAGGAAGAGCGCTTCTTCGTAGACGTTCGTCACGCCTATTGGGCCGCGCCGGATGGCTCACCGACGCGCAAGTTGTGCGAGCAGTTGATTGCCAAGCTCGATTTTTAAGCGGAACCCAAGTCCCCTAGTCCCAAGCCACAAGCCATGGATTACAAAACCTCAGGCGTCGACATCGAAGCCGGCCACGAAACCGTTCGCCGCATCAGGAAGCTGGCGCAAGACACGTTCACTCCCGGCGTGCTCTCTGAAATCGGATCGTTCGGCGGCCTGTTCAAGCTGGATACCAAGGCGTGGACCGAACCGGTCCTGGTGTCGAGCGCGGACGGCGTGGGCACGAAGCTCAAGGTCGCTTTCATGGCGAACGAGCACCGCACCATCGGCGCCGACCTGGTGAATCACTGCGTCAACGACATTCTCGTCCAGGGCGCGGTGCCGCTCTTTTTCCTCGACTACTTCGCGACGGCGCGCCTGTCACCGGGCGTGACCGAGCATGTCATCGAGGGGATGGCGCGCGCGTGCCGGGAGAACGGCTGCGCGCTGCTCGGCGGAGAGACGGCGGAATTACCGGGCTTCTATGCGGACGGCGAATACGACGTCGCCGGCTTCATCGTCGGCGCCGTGGAGCGCGCCAACCTGATCGACGGCCGCAGCATTGCGGCCGGTGACGTGTTGATCGGCCTGCCTTCATCCGGTCTGCACACCAATGGTTACTCGCTGGCGAGGAAGATCGCGTTCGAAGAGCTGAAGTTGACGATAGACAGCCACGTGCCCGATCTTGGCGAGACGATCGGGCAGGCGTTGTTGCGCCCGCATCGCTCGTATCTGCCGGTGATTCGCCCGCTGCTCGGCCGCGGCGTGATCAAGGGCATGGCGCACATTACCGGCGGCGGCATCACCGACAACCTGCCGCGCGTGCTGCCCCCGGGCACTGCGGCGCGCGTCAACCGCGGGTCGTGGCGAGTGCCGGCGATCTTTCGGTGGCTCGGCGAGTCGGGCCGGGTTCCCGAGTACGACCTGCGGCGCGCGCTCAACATGGGCATCGGGATGATCCTGGTGGTGGCGCCGAACGACATCGACGCCGTCAAGAACGACCTCCTCAACGCCGGCGAGGCGAACAGCATCCTGATCGGAGATATCGTCAAGGGTGAAGCGGGCGTCGTGTACGTCTAGCGAGTTACCCTCAGGCCGGCAGCCGACCGGCAGCGAGAGGGAATACATCACACGGAAACACTGAAACTCGGAAGCACAGAGCCCTTTCTTCTGATCAAAGAGGAAAGGGTCTTCCGTGTTTCTGTGTTTCCGCGTCAAGCTCTCACCAGACCAGGCGCGCGCCGATCTGCATCTGGCGCGGGTCGCCCAGGCCGGCTCGCACCGTGCCGTCAAAATTGAAAATCAGGTTGGTGTTCTGCGGCACGAGCAGGTTGGTGCTGTTCATCAGGTTGAACACCTCGAGAATCGGCTCGAGCGAGATGCGCCCGTTCAAGCCAAACTCACGCGAGACCCGCAGGTCGAGGGCCGAGTAGGTGTTGTCCTTGCGACCCGTGTTGCGCTGGACGATCGACCCGTCCGGGCGGATCCGGTCGGAGCTGCTGCCGAACGGCGCCTGAGACACGCCGCCCGCCGCGTTGAGCGAGAGGGGCTGGGCCGATCGGTACCCGTAGCGCAGGTTCAGGTTGACGCGCCCGGGCGTTTCCCAGAGCAGGAAGCTGTTGAAGCGGTGGCGCTGATCGCGGTCGGAATAGCCGTACTCGGCATCCAGGTCGGTGATCCTCACATAACGGAATGAAAAGGGATCGCGCTCGTTGTCGTCGTCCGACTTGTCCCATGACATGGTGTAGTTGCCCTGGAACTGGACGTTGTGGGACAGGCGCTTGGTGAGGCCGACGGTCACGCCGTCGTAGCGGCTCCTGGCCGTGGACGTGACCGTCGTCAAGGTGGTGATGCCGTTGATGCCGCCCGGGGCCAGGCCGCTCGACCACGGCGAGCCGAGCAGCGGATCGTTCTGGTTGAGGAAGCGTGTGATGCGGTCGCCCCTGGAGTAGTTGTACTGGACGAGGACGGCGACGTTCGGCACCACCTCGTGCTCGACGGCCACGCTGGTTGAGAGGGTGCGCGGGTTTCTGAAGTCCTGGTCGAAGACGAACACGTCCGGGAAGAACGGGATGCCGATCTCGCTCTGGGGAATGATGTTCGGATACGCGGGCACCGCCCCGAGAATGCCGGTGAGCTCGCTATTGCGGAACAGTGTCTGCCCACGGCTCCCGTTGGTCGAGCGCGACGAAGCGAGGCTCAGGCCAGGGATGCGACCGAAGAACAGCCCGCCGTTGACGCGGACAACGGTGCGGCCGTTGCCGCGCGGATCCCACGACACACCGAGGCGCGGTTGCCACATCTGCCAGTCGGAGGGGATCGTGCCGTCGGATGGGAATGTCTGCGGCCCCGCGCTGGTGGTCACGGTCTTGCCGATGAAGGGCGCATAGAACACTTCGTTCGGCGGCGTAATCGGGTCGGCCTGTTTCTGGGCTTCCCAACGCAGGCCAAATGCCACTGTCAGGTTGCGGGTCGGTTGCCACTTGTCCTGGACGAACAACGCAAACTCGTCCTGTGGAATGGACTGCGTTCCCGCCTCTTCGACCGACAGGCCGCCGACGCCTGCCTGCTGAAGGTAGAGCAGCACCGGCCCGGTCACCGAGGAGCCCGCCGGGCAGGCCCCCGTCTGCGAGGACGAGCCGTTGGAACACTCGACGTAATTACGGTTCCGCGTGTAGTTCAGGAAGCCGTCGGTGGAGCTGAAGATGTAGCGTCCGTTGGCGAAGCCGACGAAGGTCTGGTCGCTCTTGACGAAGTTCATCTCGACGCCGGCCTTGAGCTGGTGGCGACCCCTGACGAGCGACAGGTTGTTGTTGAACTGGATGCGCTCGTCGAAGTACTCGACCGGGATGAAAAACGGCTCGCCGAATCGGTAGCTGCGGCCGAAGTCGAACGCGGTGTCGGGTAGCGGCCGGTTCTGGCCGGTGATGTTCGGACCGTTGTACGGGCGCGGCCGGTACTCGCGCGCGTACTGGAAGCGGAGTTCGTTCAGCACCGACGACGACAAGCCCGAGACCAGCGAACCGCTCACCCCGTGGGAATAGTCTCTCTCGATCGCGTTCGCACTGCGGCCCCACGAGTCGACGTCGAAGGTCCCGTTCGGCTGCTCCGCCCACGTGTAGTTGTACCGCAGTGTTAACAGGTGCTGATCGGACAGCCGCCAATCAACCTTGCCGAGAAACACACGGGCGTCGTTGTCGCGGTCGATCGACCCGTTTTCGTTCGGGCTGCCAACGCTGGTGAAGTAGTCGACGACGCGCTGCTCGATGCGCGAGGGGTCGGTCTGCTTGGTCGAGCGGCCGTTCTGGTAATCGAACGCCATGAAGTAGAACACGTTGTCCCGTTTGATCGGGCCGCCTTGCGTAAAGCCGAACTGCTGCTGCGAAAACAGGAACTTCTCGGCTTCCGACCCGTCCGCGTTCTTCGGCGCCGCCGCGATCGCATCATCCTTGAAGTAGGTGTGCAGCGTGCCGCTCCCGTTGTTGGTGCCTGACTTGGTCACCACGTTGATGAAGCCGCCGTTCGAGCGGCCGAACTCGGCGTTGGCACCTTCGGCGACCACCACGACCTCCTGCACCGCGTCGAGGTTGAAGGTGAACGCGGGACGCTGGCCGCCGCGCTGCTCGCCGAAGAACGGGTTGTTGAAGTCGGCGCCGTCGACCGAGACGTTGTTCTGGATGCCCTTCTGCCCGTTCACGGTGAGCTCGTCGCCGTCGGGGCCCTGCACGATGCTGACGCCCGGGGTGAGCTTGGTGAAGTCGAGGAAGTTGCGGCCGTTGTTGGGCAGGCCCTTGATCGCCGCCTGGCTGATGCGGTCGGCGCCCTCGGCTCGGGTCGTCTCGATGACGGGCGAGTCGGCGGTGACGAGGACCTCCTCCTTGAGGTTCGACACCTTGAGGGTCATCATGAGGTTTGCCGACTGGCCGACGTTCAGCAGGATGCCGTCGCGGACGAGCGTTGCGAAGCCGGCAAGGCTTACCGTCACTCGGTACGGCCCCAGCGGCAGCAGCAGCGCGCGAAAGCGGCCGTCCTGGTCGGTCACCAGCGTGCGATCGAAGTTAGTGGCGGTGTTCTGCACGACGACCGTGGCGCCGGGAACGGCGGCGCCG
>JANOZI010000281.1:0-4979 GCA_031429375.1 Acidobacteriota bacterium
CTCACGCGCCGCGCCTTTCGCAGGCCCGTCACGCCCGAAGACATCGAGCCGCTGTACCCGTTCTATCAGAAGGCCCGCGCCACAGGGGATTTCGAGAGCGGCATTGTCGCCGCCATCGAGGCGCTGCTCATGGCGCCGGAATTCCTGTTCCGCGTCGAGCAGGATCCGCCCCCCTCCGCCAAGACTACCGGGAGCAAGCCAGGCAGCTCCCGCCGCCTCAGCGACGTCGAGCTCGCATCGCGACTGTCGTTTTTCCTATGGAGCAGCATTCCGGACGAGGAGCTACTCGGACTGGCCGAAAAGGGCGGGCTGAACGACCCGGTGGTACTGGAGCGCCAGGTCCGGCGCATGCTCGACGATCCGCGCGCCGACGCGCTCGTCTCGAATTTCGCGGGCCAGTGGATCCACCTGAGGAACGTCGAGACCGTCATGCCGGATCCGGTGATCCTGCCATTCGACGAAGCGTTGCGCCAGGCGTTCCACACCGAAACGACGCTGTTTGTCTCGAGCATCTTCCGTGAAGACCGCAGCCTCCTCGACCTGCTGTCGGCCGACTACACGTTCGTCAATCAGCGGCTGGCCGAGCACTACGGCATTCCGCGCGTCTACGGTTCGCAGTTCCGGCGCGTCACGCTGACCGACGAGAATCGCCGCGGACTGCTTGGCCAGGGCAGCGTGCTGACGGTGACCTCCTATCCCAATCGCACCTCGGTGGTGCAGCGCGGCAAATGGATCCTGGAAAATCTGCTCGGCACGCCGCCGCCTCCGCCGCCCGCCGATGTGCCGGAGCTGAAGGCGGCTCCCCACGGCAAGGTGTTGTCGATGCGCGAGCAGATGCAGGCGCATCGCGCCAATCCCACCTGTGCCGCCTGCCACGCCCGCATGGACCCGATCGGCTTTGCGCTGGAGAACTACGACGCGGTCGGCCGGTGGCGCAAGGTGGATGCGGGCGCCGCGATCGACGCCAGTGGCAGGCTGCCCGACGGGACCGAGTTCGAGGGTCCGGCAGGGCTGAGCCGGCTGCTCTTGACCAAATACCGGGCCGATTTCGTGCAGACGGCCACGGAAAAGCTGCTGACCTATGCGCTCGGCCGGGGCGTGGAATACTACGACTACCCGACAATTCGTGCGATCGATCGCGACGCGGCGCGCGATAATTATCGAATGTCGTCGTTGATTCTCGCCATCGTCAAGAGCACGCCGTTTCGCATGAGAAGGGTTTCGGAATCATGATCAACTTCAACCGGACTTTGCCGCGGCGCACGTTCCTGCGCGGCGTCGGGGCGACCATGGCGCTGCCGCTGCTCGACTCGATGGCGCCGGCGCTGTCGGCCCTCGCGCCTTCGGCGCCGCCGATGCGGCTGGGCTACGTCTACACGCCGAACGGCATCGTCGGCGCGTGCGACAAGAGCCCGCGCCCGTTCATGTGGACGCCAAAAACCACCGGCGCGAACTTCGAGTTCAGCCCGACGATGAAGGCGCTCGAACCGTATCGCGAGCACCTCAACGTGTTCAGCGGGCTGGCGCAGGTCACCGGGCGGGCGCAGGGCGACGGTCCTGGCGACCATGCCCGCGCGACCGCGACATTCCTCACCGGCGTGCATCCGTACAAAACGGGTGGCGTGGATTTTCGCCTGGGGATTTCCGCCGACCAGATCGCAGCGAAAGAGCTCGGCAAGTACACGCAGTTGTCGTCGCTCGAACTGGGGCTGGAGCCGCAGCCGCTCGCCGGCAACTGCGACTCGGGTTACACGTGTGCGTACATGTCGATGTCGTGGCGCGGGCCAAACAGCCCGTTGCCCGCTGAAATCAACCCGCGCACGGTGTTCGAGCGGCTGTTCGGCGACGGCGAAAGCACCGACCCGCAGGTTCGCCTGGCCCGCCTCGAATCGCAGAAGAGCGTGCTCGACTACGTCACCACCAGCCTGTCGCGGCTGCAACGGCGCCTCGGGACCGGCGACAAGCGCAAGATCGATGAATACTTCGACGCGGTCCGCGACATCGAGCGCCGGATTGCGCGCGCCGAAGAGCAGAGCCAGACGATGGAGCTGCCGCAGCTGGATAAGCCGGGCGCGGTTCCGGACGATTACCTGCAGTACTCGAAGCTGATGATCGACATGCAGGTGGTCGCCTGGCAGACCGACATGACGCGCGTGTCGTCCTTCATGCTGGGCCGCGACGGCAGCAACCGGTCGTATCGCGAAATCGGCATTGCCGACGGCCACCACTCGATCTCGCATCATCAAGGCAACAAGGACAATCTCGACAAGCTGATCAAGATCGACGAGCTCCACGTCGCGATGTTTGCCTACCTGCTCGAACGGCTGAAGGCGACGCCGGACGGCGACGGCACGCTGCTGGATCATTCGCTGATTGCATTCGGCAGCAGCATCAGCGAGTCGAACATCCACACCCACGACGATTTGCCGATCGTGCTCGCCGGAACGGCGAACGGACAGGTCAAGGGCAATCGTCACCTGGTGGTGCCGAAAGAAACGCCGCTGAACAACCTCTTCCTGAACATGTTCGACCTCGCCGGGCTGCCCCACGTCGACGGGTTCGGAGACAGCACCGGCCGGTTGACCAACCTCTAGTGGGCGTTGTGCCTTCCGCCTTGCGCCTTCAGGTGGTGTGCGGCGTGTGTCTCGCGGCGGTAGTCATGCTGTCGCCGCTGCACGCGCAGCAGCCTTCACGTAGAGCACCGGTGCCGCCGGTAGACGCTTCACGTAGGGCACCCCTTTCAGGGGTGCCGCCGGTGGACGCGCAGCAGCGCGACGTGCGGTTGATCGACGCGGTCAAGCGCCGCGATCACAAGGCCTTCGATCTGCTGCTCAAGGCGAAGGCAGACGTCAATGCCGCACAGCCCGATGGCGCAACGGCTTTGGCGTGGGCGGTGCATCTCGGCGAGCGGCGCATGGCGGAGGCGCTGCTCGGCGCTGGTGCCAGCGCCACCACCATTGACGAATACGGCGAGACGCCCGTGACCCTGGCGGCCGCCAACGGCGACGCGGCGCTCGTCGGACGTTTGCTGGCCGCGGGCGCCAACGCGCGCGCGACCCGATGGAACGGGGAAACGGCGGCGATGATCGCGGCCGGCGCCGGCAGCCTCGACTCGATCCGCCACCTGGCGGGGCACGGCGCCGATTTGAACACGGCAGAGCCGCGCGGCGGTCAAACCGCGCTGATGTGGGCCGCCGCCGAAGGCCACGGCGATGTGGTGTCCGGGTTGATCGAGATGGGCGCCAACGTCCACGCCGCATCCCGGACCGGCTTCACGCCGCTCGTCTTCGCCACCATCAAAGACGACGTCGCGTCGATGAGGATGCTGCTCAAGGCCGGGGCCAATCCGGACGTCGCGCTGCCGTCGGGTGCCAAACCGGTGATCGTGGCGATCCAATACAAGAACACGGCGGCGGCGCTGGCGCTGCTCGAGGCCGGCGCTGACTTCACCGTGCGCGATCGAGCCGGCAACACGCCACTGCACCTCGCCGCGCAGGCGGGCGATTTGAATCTCGTTGGCGCGCTCGTCGCCAAGGGCGCGGATCTCAACGCGCGCACGCCCAGGACGACGGCACCGGCCGGCGGTGGTGGTGGCGGCGGAGGTGGTGGGTTTGGACGCGCCCCCGCGGGCGAGCAGACGCCGCTGATGGTCGCCGCGCGCGCCGACCACGAAGACGTCATGCGGGCGCTCATCGCCGCGGGCGCAAATCCCGCGCTGAAAGCGCAGGACGGATCGAACCTGCTGATGGCCGCGGCCGCGGGCGCGCGGCTCGCGACGTTCAAGTACGCCTACGAAATCGATCCGCACCTCGACGTGGTCGCGTCGAACGGCAACACCGTGATGCACGTCGCCGTCGGCATCAACGGCCGCACCCAACCCGAAGTGTGCGAAGTGATCCAGTTTCTCGCCGACCACGGCGCCAAGCTCGACGAAATGAACGGCGCGAGCCGCACGCCGATCGCGATCGCCGACAACCTGCCGGTCGATCTCGCCGTCGACCTTCTCACCAAGCTGATTACCGCACGCGGCGAGGTGCCGAAAATTCCATCGAAACGCTGATCGGCGAGGACGGGCGAATGAAAAACACGGCCGCAGCTTTCTGCTTCAGCGTCGTCATCGCGGCCGGGCTTGGCGCGCAGGCGCCGGCCGCACCCTCGCAAGCGCCGCGCAGCGACCTGCCGCCGGTGGAGTACGCGCTCGGTCCCGACTCGCAGCCGCAGCCGGGCGTGCCCAAAGGAACGCTGACCAGGCATGTTCTTGCGCCGGGGAAATTCTATCCCGGCACGCCGCACAACTATCAGGTGTTCGTGCCGGCCCAGTACGACGCGAGCCGTCCCATTCCATTCATGATCTTCCTGGACGGCAGCGGCTATGCGGGCAATAACGTGCGCGTGCCGGTGGTGCTCGAGAATTTGATCGCGCGGCGCGAGCTGCCGCCGTTGATCGCGATGTTCATCGATCCCGGCGTCATGCCCGCGCTCTCCGACCAGGCGCAGAACCGCTACGAGCGCATCTTCGAGTACGACTCGCTGACGCCGCGGTTCGCGAACTTCCTGATCGAACAGCTGATCCCCGAGGTGGCGAAGACCTACAACCTCTCGAAGGATCCGAACGACCATGGCATCGCGGGTTTGAGCACGGGCGGCGTCGGCGCGTTTGTCGCGGCCTGGAACCGTCCGGATCAGTTTCGGCGCGTCATCACGTGGATTGGCAGCTTCGGCAATTTCCGGGGCGCCGATCGCTTGCCCGGCTTGATTCGCAGGACCGAGCCGCGGCCGATTCGGATCTTCATGCAGACCGGCCGCCAGGATCTGGTCAACTACGCCGGCAGCTGGTACCTCGAGAATCCCAGGATGGCCGCGGCGCTCGAGTTCGCGGGCAATGACGTGAAGATCGACCTTGGCGAGGACGGCCACAGCAACCGCCACGGCGCGGCGGTGCTGCCCGACACGTTGCGATGGCTGTGGCGGGATCACCC
>JANOZI010000282.1:0-3212 GCA_031429375.1 Acidobacteriota bacterium
CCGCGCGATCGCGCCGATCTTCTGCGCGACGTGCCGCTTCAGTTCATCGGCGAGCGCCTCGGACGGCGTGATGCCTTCCTTGACCGTCACGAACGCGGCGAGCGCCTGTCCCTTGATCTCGTGGGTCCGGCCGACGACAGCCGCCTCGGCGACCTTCGGGTGATCGACCAGCGCGCTTTCGACTTCCATGGTGCCGATGCGATGGCCCGCCACGTTGAGCACATCGTCCACGCGCCCGAGCAGCCAGTAATAGCCCTCGTCGTCTTTCTTGGCGCCGTCGCCGGTGAAGTAGATGTCTTTGCCCCACCGGCTCCAGTACTGGGTCACGAAACGCCCGGGGTCGCCATAGATTCCGCGCAGCATCGAGGGCCAGGGTTTCGTGATGGCGAGCAGCCCGCCGCCGACCGGCACGGACTCACCTTTGTCGGTGAGAATCCCGGTGCTGATGCCGGGAAACGTGTGGGTGGCCGAACCAGGCTTGGTTCGGGTGATGCCGGGCTGCGGCGTGATCATGATCGCGCCGGTTTCCGTTTGCCACCACGTGTCGACGATCGGACATCGTCCGCCGCCGATGTTGAGGTGATACCAGATCCACGCCTCGGGGTTGATCGGCTCCCCGACCGATCCCATGAGCCGAAGGCTCGACAGGTCGTGCTTCGCCGGCCACTCGGTGCCCCACTTCATGAAGGCGCGGATCGCGGTCGGCGCCGTATAGAACACGGTGACGCCGTTCTTCTCGACGATGTCCCAGAGCCGATCCTTCTTCGGCCAGTCCGGCGCGCCCTCGTACATGACGACGGTCGCACCGTTAGCGAGCGGGCCGTAGACGACGTAGCTGTGCCCGGTGACCCACCCGATATCCGCGGTGCACCAATACACGTCGTCTTCTTTCAGATCGAAGACCCATTTCGTGGTGGCGTAACAGCCGACGAGGTATCCGCCCGTGGTGTGGACGATACCCTTCGGCTTTCCGGTGGTGCCGGAGGTGTAGAGGATGTAGAGCATGTCCTCGGCGTCCATGGTTTCGGCGGGACAGTCGTACGAGGCATCCTGCATCAAGCGGTGGTACCAGTGGTCCCGGCCCTCCTTGATGTGCACCGGGATGTCGGCGAAGCCGCGTTTCACGACGACGACGTGCCGGATGCCCGGCGTTTTCTCGAGCGCTTCGTCTGCGACCTGCTTGAGGGGAACTATCGAGCCGCGCCGATAGCCGCCGTCGGCGGTGACGAGCACCGTCGCCGTGGCGTCGTTGATGCGATCGCTCAGCGACTCCGCGCTGAAACCGCCGAACACCACCGAATGCACGGCGCCGATGCGCGCGCACGACAGCATGGCGATCGCCAGTTCGGGAATGAGCGGCATGTACAGTGCGACGCGATCGCCCTTCTTCACGCCCAGCGATTTCAAGACGTTGGCGAACTGGCAGACCTGCCGGTAGAGGTCGAAGTACGTCAGCGTGCGCCGATCGCCGGGCTCGCCCTCCCACACAAACGCCGCTTTGTTGCGGCGCCAGGTGCGCACGTGCCGATCGAGACAGTTCGCGCTGATGTTGAGCTTGCCGCCGACAAACCATTTCGCATCCGGCGGGTTCCACTCGAGCACTCTTGACCACGGCTCGATCCACTCGAGCTCCTTCGCAAAGTTTTCCCAGAAGCGTTCCGGATCCGTTGCGGCCTTGGCGTAAATGTCCGGGTCGTTGATGACGGCGTTCTTACGGAATTCTTCTGAGGGGGCGAAGCTGCGGTCTTCTCTCAGGAGGGCTTCAATCTCGGGGGACACCGGGTCAGACATTTCCGCAGTATATGACGCGAACCTCCGTGAGGAACTACCGCGCCTGCGCGCCGAACCAGCGGAAGCGCTTCGGGCGCAGGCGGCCGAGCTCGAAGGCCGACGCCGCCGACTCGATCATCCCTGCCTCGACCCGGGTTACTTTCGCCGCCGCGGCCTGCTGCAGGCCGTGCACGCACAGCAAGTTGACCAGGCGCGCGACGCCGCCCGACAGGGCATAAATGACGTCGATGGCGCGCGGGTCGAACACCACCCCGGCGCCGCCGGCGATCGCAAGACGATGCGCGATGTAGCGGTCGCATTCGTCGCGCTCGAGCGGCAACAGCCGGGTGCGAGTCGTCAGCAACTGATCGATCGCCTTCGGCACACCCGGTCCGCCGCCGACGGCCGGCTGGCCGGCCAGCACGATCTGCAGCGACTTGTCGCGATTGGCGTCCATCGACACAAGGGCGATGATCTGTTCCACCGTGGCCGGCGGGAGGCTCTGTGCTTCATCCACGATGAGGACGACGCCGACACTGCTTCCGTCCTGGCTCAAGAGGAATGCGCCAAGCAGTGCGTTCAACTCGGTGTTCGTGGCGCCCGCCAGGCGGCCGGTTGATACTTCCTCCTTCGACACTCCGCCAAGGTCCTGCAGGAGTCGCCGGAGCAGATCCTCCGGCGATATCAGGGCATTGCCCACCATCGCGACACGGGTCTTGCACTGCAGCAGGTCCATGAGGGTGCGGCAGAGCGTGGTCTTGCCGACACCGAGGTCGCCGGTCACGAGCAACACGCTTTCGCGATTGGCGACGCCGGCCGACAGCGCATCAAACACGCGGCTGTGCGATCGGCTGCGGAAGTAGTACTTCGGGTCCGGTGTGAGGCTGAATGGACCCTCCGCGAAGCCGAAAAACGTCTCGTGAGCCGGAGGGAAGCCCATGTGGAGGGCTTATCGGACCGACAGGTGCAGGGGTGCAGGGGTTTCCGCCGTCGCGGCCGAGCGCTTCGGCGGACCTCGCCGTTGCTCGCGCGGGATCGAGGCGAGCGCAGGCGGGCAGGGGTTTACGCTAGCGCCGCTCCGAGCCGGGAATCGGCGGCGTCGGAAAGTCCGGCGCCGGGAAGCTGGGCGGGATGAAGCTCGGCGGTACCGGAGGCGGCGGTGGCGGTGGCGGTGGCGGCGTGTTCTTCCGGAACAGCAACGCGCCAAGCAAGCCGCCGATCATGCCGAAGACGCTGCTGACAAACAGCATCACGAAAAAAAAGAAGACGAGGCCAATCCCGATTCCGCCGCCCGCCGCCATGCCCTCGAGCACGGCCCGGAACTCGGGCGGCATGTCGTTGGCGCGGCTCAGCATCCGCTGGATCATGCCCGACTGAAAGGGCGACATCACCAGCGTCAGCGGGATGAACAGGACCAGCCACACGAAAGCCCCGACAATGCC
>JANOZI010000283.1:0-3351 GCA_031429375.1 Acidobacteriota bacterium
ATCGCCTTGCGCGGAATCTCGTCGTAGTCGGTCTCGTCGGGCTGCCCGAGGTTCGCGGTATAGGCGTATGGGACGGCGCCCTTCGCGCGCATCCAGTGCAAGGCGGCGCTGGTGTCGAGGCCGCCGGAAAACGCGATGCCGACGCGCTCGCCGGCGGGCAGGTGCTGGAGGATGTTTGGCAAGTCAGCGTCTCTCGTGGGGCACCCCTTTATGGGGTGCCGTCCATGTTAGTGCACGCAGTGAGCAATCTCCTCGATCCTGCGTCACGCTCGAGGAAAACAAACGGCGAAACCGGTGTCTGTTTTCGGCGGCACAGCTGGTCTGGAAGTTGCAGCGCGGACAGGGCGGACGGCAACACCGTCCCGGTTGGGTTTCAGGGTTCAGAAATTGAGGAGAGCCATGCCACGCCAGGGAAACGGTCGAGAGAATCACGAGCGAGATGATCAGGACATTCAGGCGCCGTCGAACATTGCGGCCACCGGAATTGCAGGATTAGACGACATCCTCAGCGGCGGCCTGGCTCGAGGCAGGCTCTATGTGGTCGAGGGGGTGCCGGGCTCGGGAAAGACCACTCTGGCCGCACAGTTTTTGATGGACGGTGCGCGCCGCGGTGAACCGGTGCTGTACATCACCCTCTCGGAAACAGCCGAGGAGCTCCGCTCGGTGGCGGTCTCTCACGGCTGGTCGCTCGACGGCGTGACCATTCGGGAGTTGCTGCCACCGGAAGATAGCCTCACTAGGGACGAGCAGTACACCATGTTCCACCCGTCGGAAGTGGAACTCGCGACCACGACCAAGCTGATCCTTCAGGATGTCGACACCCTGAAGCCGACGCGTGTGGTCGTCGATTCCCTCTCAGAGGTCCGGCTGGTCGCCGGCAATTCCTTGCGCTACCGGCGCCAGATCCTGGCACTCAAGCAGTTCTTTGCCGGCCGCAGTTGCACGGTGATGCTGCTCGACGACATGACGGCGGCCGACCATGATCTGCACGTCCAGAGCATCGCCCACGGCGTGATCCAGCTCCAGCATCTCAGTCCCGAGTTCGGCGGGGAGCGCCGTCGTCTCCGCGTCATCAAGTATCGCGGCAGCGCGTTTCGCGGCGGGTTTCACGATTACCTGATCAAGAAGGGGGGCATCGAAGTCTTTCCGCGCCTGGTGGCATCCGAACATCGCCGCGCCAATACATTCGCGAAGCTGGCGTCGGACATTCCCGAACTGGACGCTCTGCTCGGCGGCGGCATTGAAGAGGGCACCAGCACGCTCATTGTCGGAGGCGCGGGCACCGGCAAGTCCACCATTGCCGCGCAGATCTGTTGTGCGGCGGCGAAGCGGGCTCAGAAGGCCATTATGTTCGTGTTTGACGAGAGCCCCAATACTTTGCACAGCCGCTGTGAGGGTCTTGGCGTCGAGCTCGAGCGCTACACGCGCCTGGACCGGGTGAGAATCGTCCAAGTCGATCCGGCCGAGCTGTCCCCCGGCCAATTCAGCCACAAGATTCGGGAGGCGGTTGAAGAATGGGGCGCGTCGATCGTGGTCATCGACAGCCTCAATGGTTATCTGAATGCCATGCCCGAGGAGCGGTTCCTCACCATCCAGCTGCACGAGCTGCTGATGTACTTAAGCCAGCGGGGCGTTGCGACGTTGCTGATTGGCGCGCACCAGGGCGTGATCGCCTCACAGATGAAGACACCCGTCGATGCGACCTACCTCGCCGACGCCGTCATCCTGCTGCGATACTTCGAGTCGAGGGGCGAAGTGCGGCAGGCCATATCAGTCGTGAAGAAGCGCGGCGGCGCGCACGAGCGCACCATCCGCGAGTTCTCGATGAACGGCGGTCGCATCGGGGTCGGCGAAGCGCTGCGCAACTTCCGCGGGGTGTTGACCGGCGTGCCGGTGTTCGACAACTCTCAGGACGCGGTCCTGAGCGCGGATCGCAGTCTATGAAAGCAGGCGTCGCTGGGGACCTGCGGTTCCTGATCCTGGCCCCGACCACCAAGGACGCCCAGATCACGTCGGATTTGCTGCGAGGCGCGGGTATCGCCACCGAGTCCTTCACGACGCTGGACGCGCTCGTGGGCGCCACCGGCGAAGGTGCCGCAGGCATCCTGATCCCGGAAGAATTCCTATCGGGGGCGCTCAAGGCCCCGCTGGCGGCGGCGCTCGCGAAGCAGCCGCCGTGGTCGGACCTGCCGATCCTGATTCTCACGCGGCCTGGCGCCGACTCACCCGAGGCCACTGAGGCGTGGCGCACGCTCGGCAACGTGACACTGCTCGAGCGGCCGACGCGCGTCTCGACGCTCTTGAGCGCGGCGCAGACGGCGGTGCGTGCGCGGGCCCGCCAGTATCAGATCCGCGGCCACCTCACCGAGCGGCTGCGCAACGAACAGGCACTGCGCGCGGCCGACCGGCGCAAAGACGAGTTTCTGGCCACGCTCGGCCACGAGCTGCGCAATCCGCTCGCGCCGATTCTCAACAGCCTGGAAATCCTGAAGCTGTCGGGCGCGGCGGCCGAGGGCGGGGCGTCGCAGGCCTGCGCGGTCATGGATCGGCAGGTCCACCACCTCAATCGTCTCGTCGACGATCTGCTCGAGGTTTCGCGCATCACTCGCGGCATCATCGAGGTCAAGAAGGAACCGCAGGATCTGGTCGCGATCGTCCGCGCCGCGATCGATACCAGCCGCCCCGTGCTGGAGGGATTCCGCCACGAGCTGATCGTCAATGCCCCGGCCGGCACGATCTGCGTGGCCGGCGATGCGGTGCGGCTCGCTCAGGTGTTCTCGAACCTCTTGAACAACGCGGCGAAGTACACCAACCACGGCGGGCACATCGCCATATCGATCACCGCCGATGACACGCACGCCACGGTGTCGGTCAAAGACGACGGCATTGGCATTGCGCCGAATTTGTTGGGGTCGGTGTTCGACATGTTCATGCAGGTCGATCGATCGACGCGGCGGGCGCAGGGTGGGTTGGGAATCGGCCTGACGCTCGTCAAGAGCCTCGTCAACATGCACGGCGGGTCGGTGGAAGCCAGGAGCGAGGGGCCCGGGCTCGGCAGCGAGTTTATCGTCCGGCTGCCTCTCCTGGACGCGGAGGCCAAGCCGGAGACCCCGCGGACCATGGAGCCGCTGCCGCGGCGCCGGATTTTGATCGTCGACGACAGCCGCGATGGCGGCGAAAGCATGACCGTGCTGCTACGGGTACTGGGCGCCGAAGTGGAGTTGGTGCACAGCGGCCGTGCCGCGCTCCAGTCGGTCGAACAATCCAAGCCCGATGTGGTGCTGCTCGACATCGGCATGCCGGGAATGGATGGCTACGAGGTCGCGCGCCGCATCCGCGCCAACAGCGCCA
>JANOZI010000284.1:0-9369 GCA_031429375.1 Acidobacteriota bacterium
ACCAAGCCTTGAATCTGTTCTTCCATACTCAGCATATCGCCTTCTAATTTGAGTTTTACTTCGTAGGTCAATTCTGACCCTTCTTGTTTTATTAATTTAATTTCCATGAGCTTTTTTTTCTCAAAGATATGTATTTTTACCTTTTACATCAAAATGGGGTTGCACCCCGATGAAAAGCACCTTATCAAAACCGATTTTAGTAAAAATCGCTGATGCATTATTGAAAACTCAAGAGGAAGTGGATGATTTAGCGGTTCAATTCTCTTTAGGCAAAGCTGAAGCGGTGGATAAATTTGAAGAAATCAAGGAAACCGCCAAATCAAGATTCCAAGATTTAAGAAATTCGTTGATTTTGAGCATAGGCGAAGAACGAGTACATGCATTAAGGACACATTTGGATGATTTGGAAGTTCAATTTACTTTAGGCAAATCCTGCCGAGGGGTGCGACCCCTACGTTAGTGTAACGATACTCTTCTGACGCGGCCCGGTCACTTCTGGTCCACTGGCTGGCCAGACCATGTTGATTTCGGTCCGGACCCCAAAGTCCTTGAAATACAGCCCAGGTTCGATGGTAAACCCCGTCGCGGGCAGTAACCGCCGTTCGTCATGCGTTTCGTAATCATCCAGATGGGCGCCATTGCCGTGGACCTGCTCGCCCAGGCTGTGGCCGGTGCGATGCAGAATCGCATCCCCGTAACCCGCGTCGATGAGCACCTTGCGCGCCGCGCGATCGGCTTCGAACCCGCGCACCTCTCGCCCCGCCTTCGCGGCATCCAGTACCACCGTCACCGCGGCGTCACGCGCGCCGCAGATGGTCGAAAACGCCTTGGTCATGGCGTCTGGAACTGAGCCTCCCGCGAACCCTATCCACGTAATATCGGCGTAAACCGACCCGGGTGCAGTCAGCTTGCCCCAGAGATCCAGCAACACCAACTCGTTCTGGCGGATCGCGCGGTGTTCGGCGGCGGTGGCCAGATAGTGCGGGTTCCCGGCATTTTCCTGGGCCGAGACGCACGGCGCCGAATCCGCCACGAGGCCTTCGTCCTTGAACCAGCCCACCATCGCCTGCTGAATGTCGAACTCGGTCGTCGGCACCTTGTCGCGAAGCCGCTGCGCCACTAGCGCGAACGCCTGGTCCTTGATGCGATACAGCGCCTCTGATGCCTTGCGATGACTCGCGATCGCCGCGTCGTCCCACCGCGCTTCGAACTGCTGGATGAGATCGCCGGACGACACGATGTCGACGCCCATCGAGCGGACCAGTTCGATCGTGCCGCCATCGACGCGCGACACGTAAGGGATGGCCGCGCGCGGCGAGTACTCCATGGCGACCCGCTTGACGCCTTTCAGGATCTGGCCCAGGCCGGATTCAAGCTGTTCGCGCCCGGCATAGATGGTCTTTGCGCCAGGCAGGTGGTCGAGATTGTAGCGCTCGATGGCGTGCACCAGGCCCCGGGGCTCGCCGGCCGCCGGAATCAGATAAAACCAGCGGCGGGTCGCGAGGTGGCCGGCCTTACCGCCGCCCGCCACGCGGGCAGACACCGGATTCGAGCCGTGAAAGTCGTAAAGCAGCCAGGCATCGAGGCCGTCGGCCTCGAGGGCCTTCTGGACGGCGGCGACGTCGAGGGGCATAGACGGATGATTATAGCGGAGCGGAAACCGCCCGGCCGAGCAGGCCGTCTATACTTGTGGATGCCTGCTGAGACATTGTGGGCGGGTCCCGCACACCTGCCCGGCGAATCGAGATCATGACAAAGCACTTCACTCTCATCGGACTTCTGGCGTTGCTGATTGGCGCGGGCGGACTCGTTCGCGCGCAAACGCCGCAGACGACTGCGCCCCTTCCCGGATCCAGCGCGCCGGCCGCCCAGCAGCCGCCGATCACGTTCCGCGCCGAAGTGAATTACGTCGAAGTCGACGCGCGCGTGCTCGACGCGAACGGCAAGTTCATGACCGACCTGAAGCCCTCCGACTTCCAGGTGTTCGAAGACGGCAAGCCGCAGCAGGTCATTGCGTTCTCGCTCGTCAACATTCCGGTCGAGCGCGCGGAGCGCCCGCTGTTTGCAACGCGGCCGATCGAGCCGGATGTGCGGACCAATCTCGAGGGCGCCGACGGCCGCATCTACCTGCTGGTGCTCGACGATCTCCACACGAGCGCGCTCCGCTCGCAGCGCACCAAGGCCGCGGCCCGCTTATTCATCGAGAAATACATCGGCGCCAACGACACCGCCGCCGTCGTCTATACCGGCGGCCGCTCGGACGCGAGCCAGGACTTCACCAACAGCCGGCGTCTGCTGCTGCAGGCGGTCGACAAGTTCATGGGGCGCAAGCTGCGCTCATCGACGGCCAATAAGATCGACGCCGCGGGCCGGCGGCTGGACCCCAGCGACCCGATCAAGGACAGCGATGACGCCGAGCGCGGCTACCAGGCGCGCAACACCCTCGACAGTGTCAAGAACCTCTCGCAGTACCTCGGCAACATCCGCGGCCGGCGCAAGGCCCTGGTGCTGTTCAGCGAAGGCATCGACTACGACATCAACGACGTCTTCGGCAACCGCGACGCCACGACGATCATGGACGCGACGCGCGACGTGCTGGCGGCGGCGACCCGCGCCAATGTCGCGATCTACGGGGTCGACCCGCGCGGCCTCGGCGGCGCCATCGGCGACGAGCTGATTGAAGTGCAGTCGTTCCCCGACGACACGACGCTCGGCCTCAACACCGGCTCGTTCTACAACGAAGTGCGGCTCGCGCAAGACAGCCTGCGGGTGCTCTCGGATGAAACCGGCGGCTTCGCGGCAGTCAACCGCAATGATTTCGGCACGGCATTCCAGCGCATCGTCGACGACAACAGCTCGTACTACGTGATGGGCTATTACTCGACCAACGATCGCCGTGACGGCCGGTTCCGCAAAATCGAGGTGCGCGTGCCCAACCGGCCAGGCGTGACGGTGCGCGCCAGGAAGGGTTACGTCGCCGCCCGCGGCAAGGCGCCGGATGCGAAGCCGGCGCCCACGACCGGCACGTCACCGGAGCTGCGCGACGCCATCGAGAGCCCGTTGCCGATTGCCGGCTTGCCGCTGGCGACGACAGCGGTCGTGTTCAAGGGGCCGGCCCCGAAAGGCTCGGTGATCGTGTCGACGCTGGTCGGCGGCGCCAGTCTTCCCTTCGTGGAGAAGGACGGCATGTTCCGCAACGGTCTTGAAGTGCTGGTCATTGCCACCGACGACAAGGGCAAGAGCTTTCCGTCGGACCGCAGCACGATCGATCTCACCATGAAGCCCGACACCGCCAATCGCGTGAAGGCCAGCGGCTTCCGCTTCATCTCGACGCTCGATCTCGCGCCGGGCCGCTACCTGCTGCGGGTCGGCGTCAAGGAGAACAACACGAAGAAAGCCGGCTCGGTGTCGTTCGACCTGACCGTGCCGGACTTTGCGAAAGAGAAGCTCTCGATGAGCGGCATCGCGATCACGTCGGCGTTGAGCGGCGTGGCGCCGACGGTGCGCCCGAAGGATCCGCTCGAGAAGCTCCTGCCCGGGCCGCTGTCGAGTTATCGGGAGTTCCCGCCGATCGACGAGATTGCCTTCTTCACCGAGATCTACGACAACTCCGGCAACCAGCCTCACAAGGTGGAGTTGTCGGCCATGGTCAAAGCCGAAGGCGGGCAGACGGTGTTCGAGACGAAGGAAGAGCGCGACAGCTCGGAGCTCAAGGGCTCGGCGGGCGGGTACGGATTTACCGCGCGCATTCCGCTCAAGCAGATGGCGCCGGGGCTCTACGTCCTGCGCATCGAAGCGGTCTCGAGGTTCGGCGATCGTCCGACTGTCTCTAGTGAAACGGTATTCCGCGTGCTGCCGATGGCCGCGCAGCCGCCGCCAGGCCCTTCCTCTGCGCCGAGTGTGCCCATGCGAATCATCGCGACTGAAATGATGAGCAACATCGACCAGCCGCGCCAAGCCGCGGCCCGCACGGCTGCGGAGTGGACCGCCTTGTGGCGGCAACACGCCGGCGACCAGCCGGCGCCCAGGGTCGACTTCGGGTCCTCCACCGTGGTGGCGGTGTTTCTGGGCTCGAAAATGTCGGCGGGTTACCAGGTCGAAATCGTGGGGACGCGGCGGCAGGGCGACACGCTGATCGTCGAATGGGCCGAGCGCGGCCCCGGGCGCGGCGATGTCACCGCCCAGGTCATTACGTCGCCCGCGCAGATCGTGGCGATCCCCAAGTTTGCGGGTGAGATTCGGTTCGAGAAGGTCGACAAAAAACAAGGGGACGTCACCGTCCCCTCATCCTGAGTTAGATTCCGGCGGGCGATTGCTTACGTCGTGGGGACGATCTTCGGCACCGACTTCGGCTTCACGGTGCCGTTGGCGTGCGAGAAGTTGTAGCTGTTGCTGGACATGCGCGCGTTCTTCGGAGTGCGCAGCGTCACGGTGATCACTTCGCCGGGCATGAACGGTTTCGGATGGCGATAGGTATCTCCGCCCGACAGCGTGCCGGCCTTGTCGATCCAGCTCTCTTCCAGCTTGAAGCCGGCAATCGGCGCCGCCGAGACGTTCTTGACCATGATGATGGTCACCACCTCGTTGCCGGCGACCTTGGTGTTCGGCTTGGTGTACTCCACCTGGGCCTCGCCACGCACGGGCGAGATTAGCTTCCGAGGTGCGGCTGGAGCCGCCTGCGCAGGCGCGGGTGCAGGCGTCTGGCCTGCGAACGCGGCCGGGGCGAGCAGCAATGCGAACGCCGTCACTGCCATCCGCTGTTGCAATTTCATCACGATGACCCTCCGATGCAGGATTCTAGCACTACATTTCGCCGTTCCAGTCCTCGGGCTCTGCTGCCGTCGACCGGAACACTTCGAGATGCCACTTGCCGCCGCCCCACGGCTCGATGACCTCGGTGGCCACCACGTCGACCAGCAGCTCGGCAAACGTCCGGCCTTCCGGGTCGCCTTCGAGGTGATACGCGGCGTCGTCCCACGCGAAGTTCGGATAGATCGTCATCGTGAGGAACAGATCGTAGCCGTCGTCGACCACGATGATCTGGCCGATGGGCCGCTTCTGGGTCGAGTGATACACCAAATACTTCTCCGCGCTGTGCGCGCGGATGTAGCGCTTCAGCGCGAACTCGCGCGCGACGATCTCTTCGACCGCGATCTTCTTGTCCCAGCAGTCGCGGCAGTAACGCTCCTCGCCGCGGGGCTCTGACACTTCCTTGGCGCCGCACAGCGCGCAGCCCTTTTTGTTACCGATTGACTTACGGGACATATCTCACAAATTGTACTTCAATGCGCAAGCTCCTCGTACGGAACTGGGCCTGGCGGGCGGTCTTCGCGACGATGATGGCGGCGCACGCGCCGCCTGCGCTGAGCCTTCGACAGGCCCAGGGTCACCCCGAGCGAAGTCGAGGGGCGAGCGAGTCAGCGGCGCAAGCTCGAGTCGAAGGGCTGGATCGCGTGCTGCCGCCGCGTGCGGACGGGATTTATCAACAGCTTGCGGCGCGGGTCGATCCGGCCGTGGCGATGGACACCGTGCGGATGATGGCGCCGCTCTGGCGGCTGGCCGGCAACCCGGCGTTCGAGCAGTCGCAACAGTTCGTCTTCGATCGCCTGGCCGCGGCCGGCCTGGCACCGCGCTACGAAACCTTCACCAACTCCGGCATGGGGTGGGAACAGAACCGCGGCACGCTGCGGCTGGGCGGCGCCACCGGCGAGGTGGTGTTATCGCGCGAGACACATCGTGTCGCCCTGGCGATCAATTCGTTCAGCACGCCGGCCGGCGGCAGCTCGTATCGCCTTGTTGATGTCGGCCCCGGCGTGAGCGCGGCCAGCTACGAGGGCAAAGACGTCAAGGGCGCGGTGGTGCTGGCGGCGAGCGGGCTGGCGCAAGTCTGGCAACAGGCGGTGCGCGCGCGCGGCGCGGCCGGTGTGATCTCGACCGACCTCGCGCCATACACGCGCCCCGACGAGACCCCTGACGTCCTGCAGTGGGGCAACATCCCGTTCGACGAGGCGCGGCGCTCGTTCGGTTTCAAGGCGACGCCCCGAGCGGGCCGCCGCCTGCGCGAGGAGCTGGCCAGGGGGCCGGTGATGGTGCACGTCGAGATCGAAGCGACTTTTCATCGCCGGCCGAATCGCACGCTGGTGGCGGAGGTCCCGGGACGCACGCGGCCGGAAGAGCGCGTGGTGCTCGCGGCTCACGTCCAGGAGCCGGGCGCCAACGACAACGCCAGCGGCTGCGGCACGCTGCTGGCATCGGCGCTGGCCATCCAGGACGGCATCCAGCGCGGCGTGCTCGCGGCCCCGGCGCGGACCCTCACCTTTCTGTGGGTGGACGAGATCCGCGGCAGCGAGCAATGGGTCAAGGACGATCCGGCGCGGGTCAAGCGGGTGGTGGCGATGCTGTCGCTCGACATGACCGGCGAGGACACGGCGAAGACCGGCGGCACGTTTCTGATCGAGAAAGCGCCCGATCCGTCCGCGCTCTGGGATCGGCCCTCGGATCCGCATTCGGAATGGGGCGCCAGCAAGGTCGACCCCGCACTGGTGCGCGGTTCATTCCTGAACGATTTGCACCTGGCGGTGGCATTGCGCCGTGCGCGCGACACCGGGTGGGTGGTCCGCACCAACCCGTACGAAGGCGGCAGCGATCACACGGTGTTCACCCGCGCCGGCGTGCCGGCCTTGCTCAACTGGCACTTCACCGACCGCTATTACCACACCAACCTGGACACGATCGACAAGACCAGCGCAGCGGAAATGCAGCACGTGGCGATTGTGGTGGGGACGACGGCGCACTACCTGGCGACGGCCGGGAGCGGGGATGTCTCCGACATGACGAGGCTACTCGATACGGCGCGTGACGCGCGGATCGAGACCGAGATAAAAAATAATGCGACGGACGAGATCCTGGGCGCCTGGCGCCGTTGGTACGCCGAGGCGATCGATAGCCTGCGTCGATTTCAGATCTCAGATCTCAGATTGCAGATTGATTTCAGATCTTAGATCTGAAGTCTGAGATTGATCTGCAATCTAGGATCTGACATCTGAGATCCTTGATTGCTGCGCAGCAGGCCCGTACATTTCAGTGATGTACTGCTTCACCATCCTGCGCGTCGAGAAGCGCGGCACGTTGGAGCGCATCGACTCGCGCACGATCTGGATCCAGCGCCGCGGCAGCCCGTGCGCGTCGCGCTCGTAAAACGCCGGCACGATGTCTTCTTCCAGCAGGCGATAAAGCGCGTCGGCGTCGGCCGCGTCGGTCGCGTGCTGATCGTCGGGGTCGGTGCTGCTCTCGATCAGCCAGCCGTTCTTGCCGTTGTACCCTTCGGCCCACCAGCCGTCGCCGATACTCAGGTGCGGTACGCCGTTCAACGCCGCCTTCATTCCGCTCGTGCCGCTGGCCTCGAGCGGCTTGCGCGGGTTGTTCAGCCAGACGTCGCAGCCGTGCACGAGGTAATGCGCCACGTGCATGTCGTAGTCGTCGATGAAGGCGAGCCGCCCGCCGAACTTCGGATCGAGGATGTGCTTGAAGACGTGCTGCAGGTGATGCTTGGCGGGGTCATCGGCGGGGTGCGCCTTGCCGGCGAACACGACCTGGACCGGGCGATCGATGGCATTGAGGATGCGGGCCAGCCGGTCGGGGTCGTGAAAGACCAGCTCGGGGCGCTTGTAGGCGGCGAAGCGGCGCGCGTAGCCGATGGTGATCGCCTCGGGGTCGAGCATGCTGCCGGCGGCGGCGATCCGCGCCGGGCTGACGTGCTCGGCCATCCAGCGCAGGCGGCGGCGCTCGCGCATGAACGAGTGCAGGTCGACCCGCATCGACTGGCGCATCGCCCAGATCTCGGCGTCGGGGATGTCGAGAATGCGCTCCCACATCGCTTCGTCGTCCACCGAATCGAGCCAGCCGGGACCGAAGTGCTGATCGAGGAGCTCGACGACCCGTCCCGACATCCAGGTCGGCACGTGCACGCCGTTGGTGATGCTGCGAATCGGCAGCTGATCGGCCGGCGTGTCGGGCCACATCGGCCGCCACATCGATCGCGTCACCTCGCCGTGCAGGGCGCTCACGCCGTTGATGTGCGCCGAGGTGCGCAGGGCGAGCGCGGTCATGTTGAACTGCGACCCGCTGCCGTTGTCGTATTCGCCGAGCGCGAGGAAATCGGGGCGATGCTGCCCGATTTCACCCCATGACCCGGCGAGGTGTTTCTCGACCAGGTGGAACGGAAACGCGTCGTGTCCGGCCGGCACCGGGGTGTGGGTCGTGAACACCGTCGATTGCCGAACTTCGTACAGGGCATCGTGGAACGAGCGGCCTTTCTCGAGCAGCTCGCGGATGCGCTGCAGCGCGACGAACGCGGCGTGGCCCTCGTTCAAGTGCCAGACCGTCGGCGTGATGCCGAGCGCCCGCAGCGCGCGGACGCCGCCGATGCCGAGCACGATTTCCTGCTGAATGCGAGTTTCGCGATCGCCACCGTACAAGCGGGCCGACAGCTCGCGATCCCACGGCGCGTTTTCGGCGAGGTCGGTGTCGAGCAGGAACAATCGGACGCGGCCCAGCCGCACGCGCCAGACCGCGGCCAGCACCGTGCGATCGCCGAGCGGGACCGCCGTGATGCAGGGCCGGCCGTCCCTGGTCAGTGCGGCCTCGATCGGCGCGTCGTTCCAACTGATGCGCTGATAGCGTTCTTCCTGCCAGCCGTCGTTGGTCATGCGCTGCAGGAAATAGCCCTGCGGGTACATGAACCCGACCCCGACCAGCGGCACGCCGAGGTCGCTGGCTTCCTTGCAGTGATCGCCCGCCAGCACGCCGAGGCCGCCGGCGTAAATCGGCAACGACTGGTGCAGCGCGAACTCGGCGGAAAAATACGCGATGCTGCCGCCGTTGGTCATCGGCTCGCGTTCCTTCCACCAGGGATGCGCCACGGTGCGGGCCTGGTCGAGCCCGAACATCGCCTGGTCGTAGGCCTGCAGGAACTGCGCATCCCGGGCGGCCGCGGCGAGCTTGTCAGCCGTGATGCGCTGCAGCATCTGCACCGGGTTGTGCGAGGTGGCGCGCCACAACTGGCGGTCGAGCCGGCGAAACACCTCGCGCGCGCGGCTGTCCCAGCTCCACCACAAATCGAGCGCCAGCTCGTGCAAACGGTGGAGGCGATCGGGCAACGGGGGTGAAGACGCGAATCTCTCTTCTGCCATTTAGTTTTTCACTGCTCCGACAACTTGCGCGAATTTGGCGAGATCGATATTGCCGCCTGACACGATGGCGACGATTTTACCCTGTCCGCACCGGCCGCTCACCGCTGCGGCGATGGCGGTGCCGGCGGCGCCCTCGGCGATCACGTGGACGCGGTCGGCGGCGTGGCGCATGGCCGCG
>JANOZI010000285.1:0-4458 GCA_031429375.1 Acidobacteriota bacterium
GCCCGGCGACGGCTCAAGCACGAGATCGGCCTGCACGAGCGGCACCGCCCCGATCGCGACATGCACCTGGTGGCGGCGCCACATCGCGTAGGCGGCCGGCAGCACCAGCAGCGTCAGCACCATGCACGACCACAAGCCACCGACCACCGGCGCAGCCGTTCTCGCCGACACGTCCGCGCCAACCCCCGCTTCCCACAACAGCGGCAGCAGTCCAAGCACCGTCGTCGCCACCGTCATCACCAGCGGGCGGACGCGGGCCGCGGCGCCCTCGACGACCGCGGCATCGACGTCTTCCGGTTTCTGGATGCGGCCCTCGCGCGAGTACCGCGTGAACGCTTCGTCCAGGTAGACCACCATCACGATGCCCGTCTCGGCCGCAACGCCCGCGACCGCGATCAGGCCGACCCAGACCGCCGTCGAGAGGTTGTAGTCCATGAACGCCAGCAGCCACACGCTGCCGGCCACTGCGAACGGCAGGCTCGACAACACCAGGAACGTCTGCGGCCATCCGCGCATCGAGAGGTAGAGCAGTGCCACGACGAGGACCAGCGTGAACGGGATGACGTAGCGGAGCCGGGCCTCCATCTCCGCGAGGAACTCGTACTGGCCGGTCCACTGCAAGCGGTACCCCGCAGGCATTTTGAGTTGAGACGCCACGAGCGCCTTGGCGTCGGTCACCCAGCCGCCGAGGTCGCGTTGGGTCTGATCAATATCGGCGAACACGTAACCAACGAGCACGCCGTTCTCGTCTTTGATCATCGGCGGGCCGGTGGTCACGCGCACGTCGGCCAGTTGCCCGAGCGGGACGGACGCGCCAGGCTGGCGCCACTGTTCCATGAGATCTGGAGATGCGGTGAGGCCCGCCATTGGCGGCGACGCAAGCTGCGACGATGTGCCACCGGACGCGGGCCTGCCGGGCTGCCCTCCGCCGCCTCCGGCCATGGCGCCCCCCATTCCGCCTGCGGAGCCGCCGGCTCCGGATGCGGCCATGCCTCCGCCTGGGGTACTGCTGCCGGCGCCCGCACTGCCGCCGCCGAAGTCCGTGACGCTGCCGGTTGACTGGACCGGTACGAGAATGCGGCGAAGCGCCTGCGGATCCGAACGCTGATCCGCGGCGTAGCGCACGTTGATCGAGAACCGAGCGCGGCCGGCGATGGCTGTCGAAACCGTCATGCCTCCGACCGCGGCCTCCACGACGTCCTGGACGTCCCGCACCGTGAGTCCGTAACGGGCGATGGCTTCCCGATTCGGGATGATGTCCACGTACTCACGGCCGGTCTGGCGTTCGGCGAAGGTGCTGCGCGTCCCTGGCACCCGACGGAGCATGCCCTCGAGTCCGACGCTGATGCGTTCGATCTCGGCCAGGTCCTCGCCAAACACCTTGAGTCCCACGGGCGTTCGGACCCCGGTCGAGAGCATGTCGATGCGTGTCCGAATCGGTGGCGCGATCGCCATCTGATAGCCGGGCATCTGCAACGCCGCATCCAGATCGCGCGATAACGTGGCCAACGTCCGCGCCTGCTGCTCGGGCCAGATGCGGCGCAGACCGCGCTTGGCCCAGTCGGGTGCCCGCGTGCTGTACCAGCGGGGCGTGTAGCTGGTGGGCCACTCGCTGCGCGGACGTAACGCAATCACCGATTCAATCATGTCGAGCTGAGCCGGGTCGGTGGCCGTCTCGGCGCGACCAGCTTTGCCGTGCACGGACGCGACCTCCGCGAAGCGCATGACGATGCGATCCTGGGCGGTCAGCGCCCGGCGCGCCTCTTCAATCGAGATCCCCGGAAACGTCGACGGCATCACGAGCAGCGAGCCCTCGTCGAGGGGCGGCATGAACTCGGAGCCCAGCCGCTGAAACACCGGCACGGTCGCGATCATGAGCAGCACCGCAGCCGCGACCACGAGAATGCGGAAGCGCACCACCAGCACTGCGATCGGCCGGTAGAGTGTGCTGAGGATTCGGCTGACCGGATTGGCGGCTTCGCTGCGGAATCGTCCCTTGAGCAGGAGCACCATCAGTGGCGGCGCCAGCGTGATCGAGAGAATCGCGGCCGCGAACATCGCGAAGGTCTTGGTGTAGGCGAGCGGCGTGAACAGCTTCCCCGCCTGGCCGCTCAACGTGAAGATTGGCAGAAAGCTGACCGTGATGAGCAGCAGCGAAAAGAAGATCGGCCGGCCCACTTCCTTGCACGCGTCGACGATCACCGTCTTGCGATCGGATCCCGGCGGCGCCGCGGCGAGCCGGACATGCGCGTTCTCGATCAGCACGATCACCGCGTCGGCCAGCTCGCCGATGGCGATGGCAATCCCGCCGAGCGACATGATGTTCGACGACAGCCCCAAGTACCGAATCGCGATGAACGACATCAGGACCGAGAGGGGCAGCACGATCATCACGATCAGCGCCGATCGCGCGTGGAACAGGAACACGAGACAGATGATCGTGACGATGACCGCCTGCTGGATCAGCGTCTTCCTCAACGTGTTGACGGAGCCGAGGATCAATTCCGAGCGGTCGTAGGTCGGGATCAGGTGGACGCCGTCGGGGAGGCCCAGCGTGGCGATCTCGGCTTCGATCGACCGGATCACCTGAAGCGCGTTGGAGCCAATCCGCATCACGACGATGCCGCCGACCGCTTCGCCGGTGCCATTCCAATCGGCGGCACCGCGGCGAATCTCGGGCCCGTAGCGCACGCTCGCGACGTCACCGAGCCGGACCGGCGTGCCGCCCGCGCCGACGCTGACCACGCTCTGCTCGAGGTCGGCCAGCGTCTTGACGTAGCCGCGCCCGCGCAGCACGTACTCGCGTCCGGCCAGTTCGAGCACGCGCGCGCCCACTTCCGCATTGGCGTCGCGCACCGATCGCGTGACGTCGGTCAGCGTCAGCCCGAAGCTGACCAGCCGATCGGGGTCAATCACGATCTGGTACTGCCGCTCGAAGCCGCCGAGCGAGGCGACCTCCGCCACGCCGGCGGCGGCCTGCAGGGCGGGCCGCACGGTGAAGTCCTGCAGGGCCCTGAGTTCGGCGAGATCCAACCGCCCGGTACTGTCCTTCAGGACGTACTGATACACCCAGCCGATGCCGCTCGCGTCGGGCCCAAGGATCGGCGAGACCTCGGGCGGCAGCAGTTGCTGCACGCGCCCGAGCTGCTCGAGCACGCGCGTGCGCGCCCAGTAAATATCGGTGCCGTCGCCGAAGATGACATAGGTGAAACTCATGCCGAACATCGAGTAGCCACGCACCGTCGCCACACCCGGCGTACTCTGCAGCGCACGGACGAGTGGATACGTGACCTGCTCCTCGACCAGATCGGGACTGCGCCCCATCCACTCGGTGAAGACGATGACCTGCGGATCGGAGAGGTCGGGCAAGGCATCGAGTGGGGTCTTGCGGACCGAGTCGACCGCCCACAGGGCGAGCACCAACACCAACCCGAACACCACCCAGCGGTGGCGGACCGACAGCTCGATAATGCGTTCGACCATGGCGCTACTGCTTGTGGCCGGCGTGCGGAGGGGTGACCGCGCTCGGCGGCGTGACAGCGCTCGACGGTTTGTCCTTCGGCGCCGCCGCGGTGCCGTGGCCGCCATGCCCTCCGGCACCGCCCGTGGCGCGCAGCCGGCTTTCTGAATCCAGCAGGAACACGCCCGCGGCGACGATTCGTTCGCCCTCCTCGAGACCGGCGCGAATCTCGACGCGGTCAGCGAGTTGCACGCCGAGCGTGACCGCCCGCGGCTCGAACCGATCGCCGGTGGCGACAAAGACGTGCTGCTGCAACCCGGTGTCGACCACCGCGTCGCGCGCGACGGTGATCACCTGCGGTCCGGCCGATTCAAAGACGACGGTGCCGTAGAGCCCAGGTCTGAGGGTCCCGCCGGGGTTCGCCGTGGCGAGACGGACCCGCAGGGTGCGGGTGCGTTCGGTGAGGGTCGGATAAATGAAGTCGATCCGCGCCGCAAACGGCGCGCGGCCGGAAGCCGGAAAGTCGAGCTGGGCCAGGGTGCCGACCCGTACCGCCGGGATGTTCGCCTCCGGCACTTCGGCCAGAATCCACACCCGCGACAGGTCCGCAATCGTGAGCAGCGTCGTCGACGGATCGACGGAGGTCCCGACGGTGATGCCCCGGTTCACGACCACGCCGCTTCTGGGCGCGACGACGGTGACGAGGCGCTTCGGTTCGCCGCTCTGCTCGATCGCATCGATGTCGGCCGGCGACATGCCGAGGACGCCCAGGCGGGTGCGACCGCCGGCCACCACCACGCTCGTGATCCCCGAGGCCGATGTCGACCGTCGCACCGCGAGGTACTCGGTCTGCGATGAGAACAGTTCCTGCGAGAAGATGCGGGCGAGCGGCTGGCCCGCCCGCACCATTTCGCCCGTGGTGTTGACCTCGAGTTGTTCGACCCAGCCCGACACCCGGGTGTGCACGTGGGAGATCCGCGATTCGTCCGGCACGACGG
>JANOZI010000286.1:0-2047 GCA_031429375.1 Acidobacteriota bacterium
CCGACAGCAGGTCGAGGAGGCTGCGGTCTTCACGGAAGATGCTCGAGACAAACAGCGTCGTTTCGGTGTGGAATGCCTGGCGCAACGCTTCGTCGAACGGCAGGATCACCGGATCCGGCATGACGGTCTCGACGTTCCTCAGGTGGATCCACTGGCCGGCGAAATTCGAGACGAGCGCGTCGGCGCGCGGATCGTCGAGCATGCGCCGCACCTGGCGCTCCAGTGCCACCGGGTCATTCAGCCCGCCCTTCTCGGCCAGGCCGAGCAGCTCCTCGTCGGGAATGCTGCTCCATAAGAAAAACGACAAGCGCGATGCGAGCTCGAGGTCGCTGAGACGGCGCGCGCTGCCCGGCTTGCCCCCCGTAGCCTTGGCGAAGGGGGGCGCATCCTGCTCGACGCGGAACAGGAATTCCGGCGACACGAGTAGCGCTTCGATGGCGGCGACAATGCCGCTCTCGAAATCCCCTGTGGCGCGGGCCTTCTGATAGAACGGGTACAGCGGCTCGATGTCTTCGGGCGTGACGGGCCTGCGGAAGGCGCGGCGCGTGAGCGTCCTGAGAATGGTGCGCGCGCACGCCGGTTCCTGGGCGGCCTGCGCGGGCTGGCACACGAAGATCTTCCGGCGGCTCGCGGTGTCGCCGCGGCCGCTCGCGTTGTAGGGTCCGCCGATAATCAGCTTGTTGATTTCGAGGGTCGTGCCCATGACGTCGAATCGCTTCAGCCGGGCGCCGTTCAATCGCACGTCGACGGCCGTCGGGATCTGGGCCGCGCTGCGCGCCCCCTGCGCGCCCGGGGCGTCGCGCTCGGGCTTGAGGTTCTCGCGCGGTGAGGTCACGCCCACGGCGTGCAGTCCGGCCTTCACGGCGACGCGCACCTGATACGGGTCGGTCTCGGCCTGTTCGCCATCCGCCTGGACGCCCTGAATCCGCACCTTGAAGACGTAGTCACCGTCGACAGGAAAATAGTGCATGACGGCGATGCCGGCGCGCGAGTCGAACGGCAAGTCGTCGCTCACGCGCTCGTTGCGGCTGCCTTTGAGCGGGTCGCGCTTCGCGTCGTAGATCTGCTCGACCGGCCTCATGGCCGGATCGCCGACGGCCAGGCGGCTGACTTTGTGTGCCGCCGACAAGTAGCGATCGAGCAAGGCCGGCGAGGTCGACAACACCGCTGCGATGTTGTCGAACCCGTAACCGGAATCGTCGACCGGGAGCCATTCCCCGGGCCGGACGTCGACGGCGAGCAAATCACGAATGGCGTTGCTGTACTCGGCGCGGTTCAGGCGATGCACCGGCGCGCGGCCCGGATCCGGCCGCGCCATCGCCGCGCGGTCAAGTGAGGCGTGAAGATAGGTCGCGAATGCTCCGGCCAGCTGGGCATCCGGCCGGTTGCGCACGGTCGAGGGTGGCATCTCGCCCGAGCGAAGCTTGCGCGCGACCTTCTCCCACGTCGCCGCGTGGGCCGGAACGTTCGTCACGTCGAGGTTCTGAAGCGAGAGGCCGGCGGTCTTGAGTTGTTCGTTGTGGCAGCCCACGCAGTAGGTGCGGACGAGGGCGGAGTAGTCCGTCCCCGGCCCTGGCATCGACGGAGCCGTGGCGGCCTGCGTTGATGCGAACGCGACGGCGATCGCACTCGTGCATGCGAAGACCGCCGCCGCGCTCCACACCAACACTCTAGTGGCCTGCCCACGGTGAACAGGGACCACCTCGCGGGCGGGGCATCCCGGCTGACTGCGTTGCTCCTCCCTCGAATACTCTCGGTATTCTCGGTCGTCGCGCCTTGTCATCCGGGCGCCGCGCTCCGCGATCTGGTCCCTCTTCACCGTGGACAGACCACTAGCCATCAGAACGCGAACCGGAGCTGCACCTGCAGGTTGCGCATCGCCTGCGCGTTGGTGGCAGCCCCGAACCCTGCGGTCCGCGGCGTGAGGCGCGCCGGATCGAGCGAGCCGTCGGGAAGCGTCTGCGAGTTGACGATCGTCAGGTCGGTCGGGCTGCGGTAAATGACATTCCGCTCGCGATCGATGATCACCACGGTGTTGAACACGTTG
>JANOZI010000287.1:0-14518 GCA_031429375.1 Acidobacteriota bacterium
GTACCGGCCCAACATCGGCCGCGGCGATCGCACCCCGGGCCGCATCGAAAAATTCCGCTGGTCCGGACGGCAGACGTTCGGCGCCTTCATGTTCCGAGTCACCAACAGCCGCGGCGTCTACACGTTCGTAGTGCCGAAGCCGTGCGGCAACTTGTCGCTGGCGTCGTTCCAGGAAGCCAGGCGCGAGACGCCCGCTCCGCCGCCACCACCGCCGCCGGCACCGCGCGTCGAGCCGCCACCGCCGCCACCGCCGCCTCGCGTCGAGCCGCCAGCGCCGATTCCGCCGCCCGCACAGGCGCCGGCCCCCGTGGCCACCGTCAAGGCGTCGCCGTTCTTCTTCGACGTCCTGGCGGGTAAGGAACGCCGCGTCCGTGACCTGCCGCTCGAAACCATCGGTGGACGGCAGGCGTTTGCGAACGCGGGACCCGGCGAATACGCCCAGTGCTCACCGCTGCTCGGCCTCAAGTTCGGCGTCGGCAAGAAATTCTCGAACGACGTCGAAGTAAATGGCGCCGTCGGCCTGGCCCTCAGCCTGGTCAGCGACGACGACAAGGTGCGCGAGCACGCGGTGTTCGCCGACCTCGAACTGAACAAGTACCTCGGCCGGGGCTTCATCGGCACCGGTCTCACCGTGTGGGACTTCGCCAACGAGACCGTCCCGGGGTTGCTGCTGCACTTCGGCGTGCCGCTCAACAACAGCGAGAGGCACCCGGTCCACTTCTTTGGCCAGAGCCGCCTGTTCTTCGCAGACGGCCTGGAGGATAACTACCTGCTCTGGGGTGGCATCCGCGTCCACTTCTAGATCGCTAAAGTTCTAGAAGTGTTCTAGCGACTTAGCCGCGTGACTCAGCTGTTGAACCGAGCGAACAGCTGGGTCACGCGCACTTCTGACGACGTCATGGCGACGCCAATACCCATGTGCGTGTAGCGGCGGTTCACGATATTGGCGCGATGATGTCGGCTCGTCATGAGCTGGGCGACGGCATCATCCACAATCTTCCCGATATTCGCCGCCGTCACCGCGCCCGAGCGCATCCACAGGTTTTCTGCAGTCTCCACGGACTTCCACTTCAACACCGCATCAATACGATCGACGTGCGTCTTCCGGTCGGGATTGACGTGATTGAAGAAGCGGCGCCGCAGCATGTCTTCGCTGTGCCGTCGCGCGGCGATGGTCAGGGTCGGGGCCTCGACGAGCGGACGCAGCCGGTTGCGGTGCCGCTGCACGTTCATCAAATCGAATAAGCGCTGCTCGACCTCGGTCATCATCTACACAAATAACAAATAACCAATTAACAATAACCAAAGAGTCAATAAGCAAAGAGTCTTTCGTTTTTCGTAATTGGTTATTCGTTATTTATGCGTGAACCCCGGGCGCCTCGTGTCCGGTGCGCTCGACATACTCGATGTACGAGCCCGGGTAGGCATGCGGCGTGGCATCGGTGCCGGTTTCGCCGCCAAGCTCGAGCACGCGGTTGCTCAGGCCGCGCAAGAAGGTGCGATCGTGCGACACAAAGATCATGGTGCCATCAAACCGGCTCAGCGACTCCACCAACATCTCCTTGGTCGCAAGGTCGAGGTGGTTGGTCGGTTCGTCCAGCACCAGGAAGTTGGGCGGATAGAACAGCATGCGCGCCATCACCAGGCGCGACTTTTCGCCGCCTGACAGCGCCCTGATCTTCTTGTCGACATCGTCGCCGGAAAACTGGAACGCGCCCGCCAGCGAGCGCAACTGGCCGACGCCCTCGGCTGGAAAATCTTTCTGCAACTGTTCGAACACCGTCAGGTCCGCATCGAGCAGGTCGAGCGACTGCTGCGCGAAGTACCCCATCTTCAAGCTCGCCCCCAGCCGGATGTCGCCGGCGTCGGGCGCCAGCGCGCCCGACAGCATTTTCAGCAGCGTCGTCTTGCCCGCGCCGTTCCTGCCCATCACGGCCCACCGCTCGCCGCGGCGGATGGTCAGGCTGAAGCCGTCGTAAATCACCCGCTTGCCGTACGCCTTGTGGAGGTCTTCGATCACCGCCACCTGATCGCCGGAGCGCGGCGGATCACGAAACGTGAACTTGACGACGACGCGCTGCTTGGGCAGCTCCAGCTTCTCAATTTTGTCGAGCGCCTTGATGCGGCTCTGGACCTGCGCCGCCTTGGCGGCGTGGGTCTTGAACCGATCGATGAAGCGCTGCTCCTTGGCGAGCATGGCCTGCTGACGGGCGTAGGCGGCTTCCTTGTTGGCCTCGCGCAACGCGCGCTCGCGATCGTAGAAGTCGTAGTTGCCCGAGTAGGTCGTGATCTCGCCGCTGTCGATCTCGGCGATCTTCGAGACGATGCGATTCATGAACTCGCGGTCGTGCGAGGTCATCAACAGCGCGCCGTCGTGGCCCTTGAGGAAGCTTTCGAGCCAGATGATCGACTCGATGTCGAGGTGGTTGGTCGGTTCGTCCATCAGCAGCACGTCCGGCCGGCCGAGCAGCACCCGCGCCATCGCGACGCGCATCTTCCAGCCGCCGGAGAGCGCGCCGACGTCGCCATCGATGCGGTCGTCCTCGAACCCGAGCCCGTGCAGCACTTCGCGCGCCTGGCTTTCGAGCGCATAGCCGCCGAGGTGCTCGTCCTCTTCCTGCACCTCGCCGAAGCGCGCCAGGATCTTGTCCATGTCGTCGGCGCGGGCCGGGTCCGCCATGGCGTGCTGCAATTCCTCGAGCTCGTGGTGCAGGGTGCCGGCGCGACCGCTGCCGGCGATAGCTTCGTCGAGCACCGAGCGGCCCGACATTTCTTCGACGTCCTGCCGGAAGTAGCCGATGGTCAGTTTCCTGGGAACGCTGACGTCGCCGTCATCCGGTGCCTCGTCGCCGACGATCATCCGGAAAATCGTGGTCTTGCCGGCGCCGTTGGGCCCGACCAGGCCGACTTTTTCGCCCGGGTTCAGCTGGAACGAGGCGTCGATGAAGAGCAGTTGCTTGCCGTACTGCTTGTTGATATTCGCAAAAGAGATCATGAGATCTCTCAAGCGTAACGTATAAACCAGAGATCGCTACAGCCGCCGGCGCAGCGAGACAATGCCGGCCGCCACGTGCAGGTCGGCGACCGCGTCTGGCGCGGGAATGCGGTTGAGAGTTTCCAGCGCACGGTTCCGATCTCCATTGGCCGCCGCGATTTCGGCGGCGTGATAGAGGAGGCGTGCGTCACGTGTGCCCGTGCGCAGGGCCTGCTGCGCGATCGGTCCCGCTTCCGGTAACCGGCCGGCTTTAAAATACGCCCAGGCCTGCGTATCCAGGGTAAAGATGTCGTGCCGGGCGGATGCGGCTTCGTCCGCCAATGCGACCGCGCGTGGAATGTCGCGATTGCGCTCGGCCAGAAAACGCGCCAGTACCTGGGGCTGCCTGGCGCCGTCGCCCCACCCGGCCAGCTCGATCTGCTCCGACATCCGGTAGTAGCGTTCGGCCGACGCGAGATCGCCGGTGGCCGTCATCAGGTCGCCCACCACCGCGGCGACATCGGGTGTCGGCATCGTCGCCAGCTGTTCCTGGTAGAGCTGCCGTGCCGCCGCCAGGTGGCCTTCCACGATCTTGATCCTGGCGATGCCGTCGACGGCGAGGGGATGACCCGGAAAGGTGACCTCCGCCCGCTCGAACTCCCGCTTCGCGTCGCCGACCCGGCCTTGCTGGAGTTGCAAGTGTCCGATCTGCGTGAAGAGCCAGGCTTGCAACTCTTGATCGTTGGGCGTGGTGCCGTCGGCAGCGCGGCGCATGTACTCGAGCGCCCCTGGCAGGTCGCCCCGCAGTTCGAGGGCATAGGCGACGCGTGCGTAAGCCGGAGGGCCCGGCTTGAGCCGGCCCATCGTGTCGAATGCCGCAAACGCGCGATCGTAATCGCCGAGCTCGAGATAGCCGTCGCCCATCGTGCCGTAATTCCAGGCGTCCCTCGGATCGCGTTCGCTGGCCTTGTTCGCCTCCGCAATCGCGTCGCCGAAGCGATGCGCGGAGAGCAGCACCGTGCCGAGCATCCGGCGGGCGGCGTAATGTCCCGGCCCGCGTTTGAGGAAGGCGCGCAAGTGGTGTTCGGCGGCGATGACGGCGCGGCCGTCGCTGTTGACGCGCTGCACCCGGACCAGCGATTCGGCCAGCAACACCGCCGCCTCGCCATCGTCGGGGCGCGCGCTCAGTCGCGCCGTCATTTGTTCGATGGTGCGAGTCAGCGACGCACGAGACGTCCCCACGCCGGCGATCGTCCGGCCCTCTGGTAACGGCGTGGCGCGATCCCACGCGGTGTCCCGGGCATCCTTGATCGTGGCCATCACCACCAGGGTGGAGGCCACGACCAGGCCGAGAAGCGGCGCCGCGCGGGTCTTCAGTAGTTCACGGCTCAAACTAGTGTTGCGTCCCGGAAATCCTGTTAGCATCGAGGCACGCGAGGCGCCCGGCCAGCAAGGCGCGAGGCGCGAGAATACCGAGTGTATTTGAGCAACGAGCAACGCCGCGGGGCGGGATGCATCGCGCGCCGAATGCAACAGGACTTCCGGGGCGCGACACTAGCGGTTCCCGGCGTGCGGAACGCCAAGGTACGGGAAGCTCGTCAGGTACGGCACGTCGTTGCGGTTGACGCCGTCGCCCAGCTGGTTGTTGGGCGAGCGGATGAAGGCGGGGGTCAGCGGCGTGGCCCCGGCTGCCGCCTGCAGCACGATGTCGAGCACGTCGTCACCGACACGACGGCCGTTGGGGAAGCCGGCGGCGTCACCGCCGAGCACGCCCAGGGCGTTGGGATTGACGGATGGCGGAATCGCCATGTTCAACCGCAGCATTTCTGCCGCGCGCACGTTGGCCGGCTGATTGAGGCCCGGGATCCCGGTCAGGTAGATCGTGACCAGATCGTTGCGAGGGGCCGGCGGTGAATCGACGTTGAAGATCAGCTTCAGCAGCTTCGGCACTTCCGGGTCGGTGACGCGGTCGAGTGCCGCCGCGTCGCTGGTGGGCTCGATCGCGTTGAAGACATCTTTGCGCGCCAGGTCGATCACCGCCTCGTTGACGAGCGGATTGCCCAGCCGCGAGACCTGCACGAGCGGGCCGGTGTGCGACTGCCCGCCGGGCGACAACGTGCGAGTGGCGAAACGGCTGGCTGTCGACCACACGCCGATGATGGCATTTGGGTCGGTGGCGCTCGAGGGCGTCGCGCCGCCCCGTGCCAGCGCCGACTTTGGCACCTGGATCGCGAGCGAGCTCACGTTGAAGCCGGCGGTACTGTCTTCGGCCTGACCCGAGCCAACGCCGAGCAAGTCAAAGATCCCGAGGTCAACGTAGAAGCCCTCGTCGCGCTGCCCCGCGAAGACACGGGTGTTCCCCGGCAGTTGCTGGATGCCGCCGCCCAGGGCGCCATAGTTCGGCGTCGATCGCGGTCCGATGTTCGGCGGCGGTACCGGCAGGCGCCCCGACAGCTCGGTGACCGCGCCGGTGCGACGCGGACCGGCGATGCGCGTCAGGCGATAGAACTGGCGGACGTTGAGATCGGGATCGTCGAGCGAGGTCACCGTGCCGGTGTTGTAGAGGAACGTGGCCGGGTTGCGCACCTCGGTCGTGAAGCGCCACTCGTAGGTGATGTCCTCAACAGCGTCGCCGTTGTTGTCGATGTGAATGGCGTACACCACGTTCGGATCGAACTGGAAGAAGTTGGGCCCGCCGTCGGGTTTCTGGAACGGGATGAAGTTGGCAATCAGCGTGACCTTGTCGGGTTCATCCGGCGATACGAAGGCGTAGAGGTCGGTGTTGTCGGCGGTCGGATCTTGCGCGGTGAGCGGCGCCTCGCGGTGACTGGACGCCTGCCCGGGCATCAACGCCAGGGCAACGACGAAGATGGCCGTCAGGCCGGGAATCTGTGTACGCATACTTGCTCCTCGCCCGATCTACGAACGGTCTGCGGATTTGGATTGCGAGTTGGTTTTCTCGCGAAAGACGGAGCGTCGGCGCGAGTTCAGGAGAATAAACAGGAGACCAAGAGATCAGGAGAACAATTTTCTTCTGATCTTCTGGCCTCCTGTTGTTTTGTCTCCTAAACTCCCGTCGCTATCGGGCGCCGACGAGGAGCATGGCGCCGGTGGGGCCGGGGCTGCCGCCGGCGGGCTCGACCGTCAGCGCAAACGCCGTCGGCTCGACACCGGCCGGGCTCGGCATCAGGGTCTCGAGCCGGCCCGCGGCATCCGGGGTCACAATGGCCGCACTGACCGGCGGACCCGCCGTGACGAACCAGAGTTGATAGACGCGCCCCGCATCGAGCGGAGGAAGGTTGGCGGCGGTAAATGTGGCCCCGCGCGATCGGCTCCAATGAACGCGGCCACTTGCTGCCGGCGCCGCGGGCTGTCCCTTCAGGTCGACTCGCACGACGTCGGGGGCCGAGAGCACGCTCAGTTCGCGTGTCAGGCGATCGCCGATCGACTGCGCGTCTGCCACCCGGCTCTGCGCCGCGGCGAGGGTTTGCCGGGCCGCCTGCAATTCGTTTTCGGTGCGCGCCAGATCGCCGGCGGCGTTCCACCATCCCAGGCCGAACACCACTGCGGCGATCGATGCGGCGGCGGCCAGCGCCCATGGCAACACGCCGGCGCGGCTGGCCGGCACGCCCGGCCCGATGGTCGTGTGGTTCGCGGCCGCGGCCGCGTCGAGCACACGAGCGCGAAGCGCCGCGGGCGGGTCGACGGCTTCGACCGTGTGCGCGAGTCCTGCCGCAACCGCGCGGGCATCGGCGACCGCAGCCTGGCACTCGGCACAGAGCGGTAAGTGGTGCTCGAACGTACGGCGATCCGCGTCGCTCAGAATGTCGAGCGCGTACGGGCCGGCGAGTTCCTGCAACCGATCGTGTTCGCTCATCGCTCTTCCGCCGGCCGCAGGGCCGCACGTAACCTGATCAGGGCCGTTCGCATTCGGGTCTTGATGGTTCCGAGGGGCTCGCCTAGCCGATCGGCAATCGCCGACTGCGTCAGTCCCTCGTAGTAGGCCAGATCCAGCGCCGTCCGCATCGGCCCGGGCAGATCCTCGAGCGCCGCCTCTAGCCGCGCGATCGATTCCCGGTCGATCAACACGGCGTCCTGGCCGGGCCTCCAGTCGGCAAGGCGTGACAGGGGGGCCGCGTCAGAGGTCGCCGGACCTGTGCCCGGCCGCGCCTGCCGCGCCCGAATCCGATCGATCGCCCGCGACCGCGTCATCATCAGCAGCCACCCCCGCGCGCTCGCCCGCGACACGTCGTAGGTTTTGGCGTGGCGCCACACTTGCACGAAGACGTCCTGCACCACCTCCTCGGCCTCCGCCGTCTCTTTCAGGATTCGGACGGCCAGCGCATATACGACGCCCGCGTGCCGGTCGTAAAACTCGCCAAGTGCAGAGGGCTGGCCCTCCGCGATGCCGCGCAGGGACTTGGCGTCGGCGCCCACGTCAACGTCCACTGTATTAGGACTACGGCCCATGTGGCGGTTTGGATGCTCTTTCACCAGGACGGGGATGCAATTTGTATATCATGAGCCCGCTGTCCGGACACGATGACAAGACCTCTCGGGCGTTTGCTGGTGGTGTGCGTGGCGATCGCGTCAGCGGCCACCGGGCGCGCGGAGTCTGGCTCCGACCTCTGGCTCCGCTACGACCGCGTGAACGATCCGGCTCAGCTTCGATCGTACCGCCAGGCCGCCACGACCATCATCCTGCAGAACTCGTCGCCAACCGTGAGCGTCATCGCAGTGGAGCTGACGCGTGGTCTTCGTGGACTGCTCGGCGTCGACGTGCCCGTGGCGACCGCGATCGAAAAGGACGGTGCGGTTGTCGTCGGCACGCCGTCGCAGTCGCCGGTGATCGCTGCGCTCGGGTGGACCGACCGGCTCGCACGCCTCGGCGATGAGGGGTACCTGATTCGCTCGACGACGATTGGCGGCCGTGCGGCGACCGTGGTCGCGTCGACCGGTGAAGTGGGTGCCCTGTATGGCGCCTTTCACGTTCTTCGTTTGATGCAAACCGGGCAATCGCTCGTCGCGCTCGACCTCGACGAGCGGCCGCGGCTCGAACGACGGCTCCTGAACCACTGGGACAATCTTGATGGCAGCGTCGAGCGCGGCTACGCGGGCCGGTCGCTCTGGTGGCCCGGTGAGGCGGATCGCGTCGACGCCCGCATCGCCACCTACGCGCGTGCGAACGCGTCGGTCGGCATCAACGGGGCCGTCATCAACAACGTCAACGCCAACCCGCAGGTGTTGACCGCGGCGTTCCTGCACAGGGCCGCGGCGATCGCGCGTGCGCTGCGGCCGTACGGCATTCGCGTGTACCTCTCGGCGAACGCGGCTGCGCCCAGGATGCTGGGCGCCCTCGCGACCGCCGATCCGCTCGACCCCGGGGTCGCGCGCTGGTGGCGGGCGAAGGCGGACGAAATCTACGCCCTGATTCCCGACTTCGGCGGATTCGTTGTCAAGGCCAACAGCGAAGGCCAGCCGGGCCCACAAGATTACGGCCGTAGCCACGCCGACGGCGCGAACGTGTTGGCCGACGCCGTCGCGCCGCACGGCGGTGTCGTAATGTGGCGGGCGTTCGTCTATGACGCGGACGTCGATCCCGACCGGGTCAAGCGCGCCTATCTGGAATTCGTGCCGCTCGACGGGCGGTTCCGCGACAACGTCTTCGTGCAGGTCAAGAACGGGCCGCTCGACTTCCAGCCGCGCGAGCCGTTCCACCCGCTGTTCGGGGCCCTACCGAAGACGCCGATGATGGCCGAGCTGCAGATCACCCAGGAGTACCTTGGCCACTCGAATCATCTCGTGTACCTGGCGCCGATGTGGAAGGAGTTTCTCGATGCGGATACGTACGCCGCGGGTAAAGGGTCCACGGTCGCCAAAGTACTGGACGGCTCGCTAGAAGGAAAGCGCCGCACCGGCATTGCCGGAGTCGCGAATGCGGGCAGTGATCTCAACTGGACCGGCCACGACTTCGCGCAGGCCAACTGGTACGCCTACGCCCGGCTGGCGTGGGATCCGGCCCTGACCGCCGAGGCGATCGCGGCCGAATGGATCCGCATGACGTGGGGTCACGCACCCAACCTCGTCGCGACCATTCGATCGATGATGCTCGACTCGCGCGAGGCCTTTGTCCACTACACCATGCCCCTCGGCCTGCACCATCTGATCGGGGGCGATCACTATGCGCCGATGCCCGAGAATCCTGATCCGCGCCGCGCGGACTGGTCGGCGATCTACTATCACCGCGCCGACGCATCGGGTGTCGGCTTCGACCGGACGCGGACCGGCAGCCGCGCCGTCGATCAGTATTTCCCGCCGCTTCGCGATCGGTGGAACGACCCGGCCACCACTCCTGACGAGCTCCTGCTGTGGTTTCACCGGTTGCCGTGGGCCTATCGGATGAAATCGGGCCGCACCCTGTGGGACGAGCTGGTGCGGTCCTACACCCGCGGCGCGGAAGAGGCGCGGTCGATCGAGACGCGATGGCGATCGCTCCGAGGCCAGGTCGATGAGCAGCGGTACCAGGCGGTGCTCGCGAAGCTTCAACGCCAGTCGGCAGATGCCGTCACATGGCGCGATCGTTGCCTCGCGTACTTCCAGACCTTCAGCAAGGGCAGCACCGCCGCCGGCCAATGACGCCCTACGGCCGCCGGGCTGGTGCGCTGGGATCACCCGTTGGTGGAGGCGCGCGGTCAGTGGCCGCCCGCGGCCCCAGGAGTTGCGTGAAGATGGGCGTGAGCGCGTCCGCCCAGACCTGATAGCCCTTGATGGTGGGGTGCAGCTTGTCGCTCGCGTTCATCATCCCATCGAACAAGCGGCCATTCCCGTCGGCGAGCCGATCGTTGACATTGAGGTACCGCACCTTCTTGCCATCGGCGAGCCGCGAGAGGTTGGCATTGATCTGGTTGATTTCAGGCATGACCGACACATCATTGCGGGGAAAAATCGCCGTCAGGATGATGGTCGCGTCCGGCGCCTTTCGGCGGCACACCTCCAGGATCGCCGTGAGCCCTCGCGTCACGTCCGTCACGATCGCGGCGTTGCCGACTGCGGCTCCCACATTGTTCGTGCCGGCAAGCACGACGATGATCTGCGGTTGCACGCCGTCGAGCTCCCCGTTTTCGAGTCGCCAGAGGATGTGTTCGGTCTTGTCGGCGCCCCATCCGAAGTTGGCGGCATTCCAGCCAAAGAGGTTTTCCTTCCAATGCTCGAGCAGGTCCGGGTAGTCGGTGGCGCCCCAGCGGCGGACAATCGAATCCCCGACGACGTAGATGTCGATGCGGCCCCTCCTGGCCTTGTCGAGCAACTGGGCGTGGGCCGCAAGAGAATTCTGATCGGTTCTCGGAGTGGCGCGATCAGCCGGCGCCGGCAGCGTTTGCGCGGCCGGTGGCGCGCTGCGCTCGAGCGGCAAGGCTCTGGTGAGCAACATCCCGCCACTAACCACCAACACGAGCCAGGCACCGGCGCCAGCCATGGGCGCATGATAACCACTTCTCGTTTCGGAAGAGCCCGTACCGGTATATAAACGCACGCAGGAGGCAGTGGCGTATGAGGTGGACGCGCGCGGTAGTCGCGATCGCGATGCTTTCCGCGGTGATGGGGGTTGGACTGGCCGCCCAGAATGCCCCGGCGAAGAATCCTCTGGAAGGGAATCCGGAAGCGATTCTTGCCGGTATGGGCGGGTTCCGCCAGCGCTGCGCCGACTGCCATGGCACCGATGCCCGCGGGGTTCGCGGGCCCGACATCACCCAGGTCTGGAGCAGCGGCCGGACAGACGAGGGCCTCTTCAGGACGATCCGCGCCGGCGTGCCCAACAGCGAGATGCCGGCGTTCACGGCGCCGCGCACCTCCGATCGCGACGTCTGGCAGATGCTCGCGTACCTGCGAACGCTGGCCGCTCCCGCACCGGCGGATCCGCCGCGCGGCAACGCGGCCAATGGCGAGACGGTGTTCAAGGCGAATTGTGCCGGCTGTCATCGCGTCAACACGGCCGGCGGCCGGATCGGTCCCGATCTGTCACGCATCGGCTCGGCGCGGACCCGCGAGGCGATGGCGGCGCGCATCCGCCGCGGCAGTGAAGACTTTCGCGCCGGCTTCGAGCCGGTCACGGTGACACCGCCCGACGGCAAGCCTATTCAAGGCGTGAAGAAGAACGAGGACCTGTTCTCGGTGCAGATCATGGACACCGGCGAGCGCATCCAGGGTTACGAGAAAGACAAGATGAAATCGGTCGAGAACGGCAAGAAGTCGGCGATGCCGATCTTTGGACCCGAACGGCTGAGCGACAGCGACCTCGACGATCTGCTTCGGTATCTGCAAACGCTGCGCGGGTTTAATCCAGCCGTTAAGCAATAACCAATAACCAATTACGAATAACCAAAAGTTATTAACAGAGAGACTATGAGAATCTTTCACTCCGCGGTTGTTCTGTCGTTGGCCGCCGCCGCGTCCGCAGTGGTTGGCGGGCAGCGGGCGCCACCGCCGCGCGTGACGCTGCAGGAAATCGCGGACGGCCTGCCGGGCGACGGGTCACGCTGGCTCACGTTCGGCGGCGATTACGCCAACCACCGGCATAGCCCGCTCACGCAGATCGCGCCCGACAACGTCAATCGCCTCGTGCCGCTGTGGACGTTCCAGACCAATACGCTGGGCAACTTCGAAACCACGTCGCTGATGCGCGACAACGTGCTCTACGTCACCGGGCCGCAGAACGTCGCGTGGGCGATTGATGCGCGGACCGGCCGCCAGATCTGGCGCTACCGGCGCGAGTTGCCCCCCAACCTCACCGCGTGCTGCGGTCTGGTCAATCGCGGCTTCGGCATGCTTGGCGACAAGCTCTTCATGACCACACTCGACGCGCACCTGGTTGCGCTCGACATCAAGACCGGCACGGTCACGTGGGATGCGACCCTGGACGACTACAAGACCGGCCATGCGTCGACGATTGCGCCGCTCGTGGTCAAGGACAAGATCATTGTCGGTGCCGCGGGCGGCGAGTACGGCATCCGCGCGTTCATCGACGCCTACGACGCGAGCACCGGCAAGCGCGCCTGGCGCTTCTACACCGTCCCTGCGCCTGGCGAGCCCGGCAACGAGACGTGGGCGGGTGATTCGTGGAAAACTGGCGGCGCCAGCGTGTGGGTGACCGGCGCCTACGACGCGGAGCAGAACCTCCTGATGTACGGTATCGGCAATCCCGGCCCCGATTACCACAGCGACAGCCGGAAGGGCGACAACCTGTATAGCAATTCGCTTGTCGCGCTCGACGCCGACACCGGCAAGCTGCGCTGGCATTACCAGTTCACCCCGCACGACCTCCACGACTGGGATGCCACCGAAGTTCCGATCCTCGCCGACCTCCCGATCGGCGGGCAGACGCGCAAGGTCGTGATGTTCGCAAACCGCAACGGCTTTTATTACACGCTCGATCGCACCACCGGGAAACCGATCGTGGCCAAGCCGTTTGTAACGACGACATGGGCGAAGGAGATTGGCGCCGACGGCCGCCCGGTGCTGCTGCCTGGCCATGTGCCCAACGAGAAAGGCGCCGTGACGTGTCCGGATCTGGTCGGCGGCACGAACTTCTATCCGCCAAGTTTCGACCCGTCCACGCGCACGTTCTTCGTCAATGCGCGCGAGGTGTGCATGACCTACTACGCATGGAAGCCCGACTACACGCCGGGCGAGCGCTTTACCGGCGGCGCCGGGCAGCGTGTCACTTCGCCCGATAGCCCCGCCTACGGCGCGCTGCGCGCGATCGATCCCGCCACCGGCGAGCGGAAGTGGGAGTTCAAGTTCCTCTCGCCCTCCACGGCCGGCGTGCTGACCACCGCGTCGGGACTGCTCTTCAGCGGAGATGCCGACGGCAACCTGCTGGCGCTCGACTCGCGCGGCGGGAAGCTGCTGTGGCGCTACCAGATGGGTTCGCCGCTGCACGGCACCTCGCCGACGACGTACATGATCGACGGACGCCAGCACCTGCTCGTCCCGTCGGGCACGACGCTGACGGCGTGGGCGTTGCCACGGTAGGACCAGTGGGCTTGAGAGCTTAAGGGCTTGAGGTAAATCGCATGAAGAAGCAGACACCGACTCGACGGGCGTTCCTGGCCGCCACCGCTGTGGGCGCCGCTCATGTCTGGATCCCGCGGCCGCTGAAGGGTTACTCCACGACCGAAGTCACGGCGATGACGCCCGTGACGCCGATGGGCATGGGCGTCTCGAAGTGGGACCTCGACACCCCGGCGCTGTGCGTCGACCTCGACAAGCTCGAAGCCAACATCGCGAAGATGCAAGCGGCGTTGCGGCGCAACAAGCTCGATAGCCGGCCGCACGCCAAGACGCACAAGTGCGCGGCGATTGCCAGGCTGCAGATGGCCGCCGGCGCGATCGGCATTTGCGCCGCCAAGCTCAGTGAAGCAGAGGCCATGGTGGCGCAGGGCGTCGACAAGGTGTGCATGACCACCGGTAACCTGTCACCCAACAAGATTCGCCGGGCGATGCAGCTGCGCAAGCGGGCGAAGGACTTCATCCAGGCGGTGGATTACGAGCCGAACGCGCACGACCTGTCAGCCGCGGCAAAGGAAGCGGGTGTCGTCGCCGACGTCGTCATCGACGTGGCCGTGGGAACACGCAGCGGCATTCCTCCCGGCGAGGGCGCGGTGGCGCTGGCAAAGCTGATCGATCGGCTTCCCAACCTGAAGCTGCGCGGCATGCTGTCGTACGACGGCGGCGCGCAGCACATCAACACCTTCGCCGCGCGCAAGGAACGATCCCTCAAGAACATCGAAGAGAACGCCCGCACCTTCGAGGCGATGAAGGCCGCCGGCCTCAACACCGAGATCTTCAGCGGCGGCGGCACCGGCACCTACAACATCCAGCACCTCGTCCCGGGCTTCACGGACGTGCAGGTTGGCAGCTACGCCTTCATGGACATGCAATACCTCGCGATCGGTGGCGAAGACGGCAACCCCGTCTACACCGACTTCGCGCCGTCATTGACCGTCCTGGCCACCGTCGTCAACAACCGCTTCCCGGGACGGCTGACGACGGACGCGGGTGCGAAGGCGCTGACGCTCAATGTGCCGCACGCCGGCGTGATCGGCGAGCCCGGCATGGACTACAACGCCGGTTCGGATGAATTCGGATCGATTACGTTCAAGGAAGCCAGCAAGACCTATCAGATGGGCGATCGGCTCGAATTGATCGTGCCGCACTGCGACCCGGTCGTGAACCTGTACGACTATATCTACGGCATCCGCAAGGATCGCGTTGAGGTGGTCTGGCCGGTTACGGCGCGGGGCCACTCGCAGTAGGGAACCCGAGGGCTTAAGGGCTTGAGGGCTTGAGGGCTTGAGGGCTTGAGGGCTTGAGAAAAACCCAAGCCCCCAGCCCCAAGCCGTTCACATTCGTCGCGACCCTACGGCAGATTGAGCAACCACGCGCCGAGACCGTGCGTGGCGGCGAACAGTTTGCGCGCACCCGCCTTCATGGTCAAACCGGCCACTTCCACGTTCGGCATGCCCGGAGCGGCCGCGGTCCAATCGG
>JANOZI010000288.1:0-9313 GCA_031429375.1 Acidobacteriota bacterium
CATCGCTCGCCGATCGCAATCACCAGGCGTACCTGGTTTCCGACCGCAACGATCCCGCGACCCGGTTGACGGTGCGCGATTCAGTGGAGGGCGCGCGCCGCACGATTGCGCGCGACCAGTGGCAATTCACCGACGATGGCACGAGCGTTCGCATGGCGGCCGGCTTCGAACCGAAGAAGATCTATGAGGTGGTCTATCGATCGCAGGATCCGCCACTGGTCGGTGTCGGCTCGGCCGCCATTCGCGACACCATCTCGAAGATCAAGTACGCCGGCGCCGCCGAGCTCGGGCTGCCGCAGGGAGCGATCAAACGCGGCATCGCCTTCGGCATTTCGCAGAGCGGACGCTTTCTTCGCACCTACCTCTATTACGGCTTCAACGAAGACGAATCGCACCGCAAGGTGTTCGACGGCGTGATGGCGCACGTGGCCGGCAGCGGCCGCGGCAGCTTCAACCATCGCTTCGCGCAGCCGTCACGCGATGGCCATCCCTACCTGAACTTCTTCTACCCGACCGACATCTTCCCGTTCACCGACGCCGAGCAGCACGATCCGGAGACCGGCGCGACCGACGGCTTACTGACGCACGCGACCAAGCCGGCGTTTCAGCCCAACATTTTCTATACCAACACCTCGTACGAATACTGGGGCCGCGCCGCGTCGCTTTATCACACGACCATCGACGGCACCAAGGACGCGCGGCTGCCGCCCAACGTCCGTGGTTACCTGCTCTCGGCTGGCCAGCACGGCGTGGCCGCCTTTCCGCCGTCACGCTCGATCGGGCAGCAGTTGAACAACCCGCTCGATTACCGCTGGGCGATGCGCAACCTGCTCGTCGCGATGAACCGCTGGGTCAGCGACGGCGCCGCCCCGCCGCCGAGCGCCTTGCCGAGCGTCGAGCAGGGGACGCTCGTGTCACCCGACAAGCTGAAGTTTCCGAAACTGCCCGCCGTGAATGTGCCAACCGTGCCGCTCAAGGCCTATCGTGCCGACTACGGCCCGGACTTCATCAAGAAGGGCATCGTCACCCAAGAGCCCCCGGCGATTCAGTCGGCGTTTCCGATTCTGGTGCCGCAAGTGGACGCCGACGGCAACGAGCTCGCGGGCATCCGGATGCCTGAGTTGAGCGTTCCCGTTGCGACTTACGCCGGCTGGAATCTCTTCAACGAGAAGTCTGGCCCGACCAATGTCCTGTCGAGCATGCAGGGCTCGTTCATTCCGCTGCCGCGGACGAAAGCGGAGCGCGAGCAGGCCGGCGATCCGCGGCGATCGATTGACGAACGCTACCAGGGGCGCGAGCAGTACCTCGCCGAGATCGCGAAGGCCGCGAACGACCTCGTCACGAAGGGCTACCTCTTGAAGGCCGATGTCTCGCGCATCGTCGAACAAGCCGGCACGCGCTGGGACTACGCCGCGGGCGCAGGCTCACGAACGCAGTATTAGTCGGTAACGCACGAATCGCGGATCTAAAGATCCGCGCTACGCCGCCCCAATTACGGCATTTGTAGCGCGGAACTTCAGTTCCGCGATTTGCTCACGCGTGCGCTAGTTCGGGCTGCTGGATCGCGAGCGGCAGCGCCGGGCTCATGAGCGACGCGCCGCCGTCGGCGGCCACGACCTGGCCGGTGATCCAGCCGGCCTCTTTGGCGCAGAACAGCGCGACCGCATTGCCGACGTCGGCCGGCGTGCCGAGACGGCGCATCGGGGTCCAGCCATGCTCCTGGTGCTCGCGGATCATTTGCTGCACTTCGGAGGGCAGGGTGGTGAGCACGCTGTCGTCGATCCAGCCGGGGCTGATCGCGTTGACGGTGATGCCGCGGGGCGCCAGCGCCACCGCAAAGTAGCGGCACAACACTTCCAGCGCGGACTTGGCCGCGCCCATCGCGACCCATGACTGCCAGCTGCCCGAGCTCGTGCCGGGCGAGTAGGTGATGGCGATCACGCGGCCGCCATCGGTGAGCAGTTTCTCGCCCTTCTGGATCGCCATCAGGAACGACTTGGCTTGTGAGTCCATCGCCGCGTCCCACTTGTCCAGCCCAATCGTCATCGCGGGCTCGAAGAACGTCCCAACCTCGCCGCGGGCGTTGGCCACAAAGATGTCGAGTCCGCCGAACTCCTTGCCGACCTGCGCGAAGAGCCGGTCGAGGTCGGCGGGCTTGCTCACGTCCGCCTGAACGGTGAAGCCGTCCGAGCCGCGGGCGCGGACCTGTTCCAGTGTCCTTTTGGCGGAGGCCTCGTCGCGAAGGTAATTGATGGCCACGTGGACACCGTGTTCGGCGAGCTTCAACGCGATGCCGCGGCCGATGCCGCGGGAACCGCCGGTAATGAGCGCGTGTCTGGCTGTGATGGTCATAATCTGCTCCTGTTTTTGTAACGTGGAAACGCGAATGAGGGCGGGCGGCCGGTTGAATGAGCCGGCCTGCTACCCGCCGAAGCAATCAATATTGAGCCCGAACAACGCCCCGATCGGTCACCAGTCGCAGCAGTGCCAACCCGGGTAGCACGATTCGTCCTCCGCACTGCTCATCGCAGTCATTCTCGCCGTCGTCCGATTGAACCGGTGAACCGGGGCCGCGCACCCGCAGCGTGCTTTGATTGAAGCGCGCGTCAAACCTGGCGATCGTAGTCACCCGGTTGCGCCTTGATCCAATCGACAGGGATTGCTTCAGGTCATGGAGCGTTCCATCTCGGCGCGCGCCCCACCCGAGTTGGAAGCTGTTGTCCGGGACAAGCAATATGCGCCCGCCGTTGTACTGCAGGGTCGCCAGGTGTGCCCTGATGTGAGGGCCGACTCGCTCGAACTCCCCCGTGACGCGCGATACGTTGCCCGCCACGTCGGTGATGGTATATGTTCGCGGCCAATTTGCAACGAGCGTCGCGGCATTCACGCCGGAGAGCGTATCAAGTCCGGAAACGATCACATCAAGAGCGGCCGGCGAGAAAGCGACACTCGCCTCGGGCGCCGTTTTGTCAATGTTGATGCCAGCGACCGTCGCCGTTGTGCTGTTGCCCGCGAGATCGGCAAAGCGACGCTCGGTAGACTGCGCGGCGCCCTCGCTGCTGAAGACGTAGACGAGTGCCGTCCCGCCGCTGACCCCGGACAGGTCGTCGGAGGCCAGGAACGTGACCGAGACGTCTGTGTTGTTCCAGGTTTGCGGATTTGGCGGTGGCACCTGGGTGGAGGTCACGACCGGCGGAGTCCTGTCGATCTTCACCGCCGGAGAGACAACCGTGGCGCTATTGCCGGCAAGATCGACGACGACAACGCTTCCTGTCACCGCCGCGCCTTCGCCCAGCAGCGTCAATCTCCCCCCTGACGGCTGGGTCGAGCTGACGCCCGAACCTGCATCTGACGCCGCAAAGGGCACGGACACATCCGTATTATTCCAGCCGGCCTGATTCGCGAGTGGCGACGGCGCCCCGAAACGCACAGTCGGTGGCGTCGCGTCCAGGCGGACCACGACGACCGCCCGGACGCTGACATTGCCCAGAGCGTCTTGCGCGGCGCACGTCACGGTGGTCGCGCCTTCGGCTGTAATGACCAATGATCGCGACCCGCCTTCCAACATCGATTCAGCGAACGCCTGCGCACCAGCAGCATTACAGGTGATGCTCTGGACGCCCGAGCCCCCGGCGTTGTCCTCCGCAGAGACGGACAAGACCACCTCGGCGTTGTGCCAGCCGGCTGCGTTTGGGCTGGATGAGAGAGCGATCGCAATGGTCGGCGCGATGGTGTCGTCGGTGGCTTCCGTGCCCAGCCATTGATTGACGGCGATGTTGGCTTGAGCCGAACTCACCGAATAGCCGTCCGGCAGATCGAAGACCGGCCCTGACCGAGGAAAGGAAGCCGTGTGGTCGAACTGGCTTTGACCCACCAGAGAAACGATGAAGTCCTCCGGGACCGAGGCCATCGATGTCAATGAATCGGTCGAGATTGACACGGTCAACGACAGGTTCTTCCCTGTGGGAACGATAAACGGATCGGTGGTCCAGCCGTACCCCGAGTAGATCGCAGAATCCGAAGTCCCAAAGGGCGTTCCGTGGCACGTTTGTCCGCTGCCGAAGGCATCGCGAACCCTGAAACACGACGTCGGAGGTCGAGCGTCCTTGAAGGAGAACAGGGTCGCGTCTCCGCGAACGAACCCCAGGATCCCTTTTCGGCCCTCGATTTGTGCGGACACGTTGATGCGCGCCTGCGCCACGTATCGTCGAATGGCGGCGGAAATGGCGTCGTTGGCGAGAGTGAAGCCGGACGAGTTTTGGAGTGAACCGCCAATTGAGAGATGAAGCCGCACCTCGACGTCCTGGGTCGGTCCTTCGAAGCGCAAGTCGTGGAACACCATGCTCGCACCGGCCGATGCGGAGGACGAGCAGAACGCCTCGTCGCACCCGACGAGGCTGGCCGTAAGTGTGGATTGCGCAGCAACGCCGACCGCCCCTCGGAGGGCTGTGGCAAACGCCCGAGCGTTGACCTGGACGCCTGGGGCCGGAGTCGCCGCAAAGTCTGAGGACGCCACAGCGATCAGCGGTCCCAGCTGGCTCTGGTTGACGCCGTTTGCGCTGGCGGACGCCTGAAACGAAGGATCGGCTTGCGCGGCCGCTGTTCCATGAAGGGCTATGGTGCAGACAAGCACGGTGAGGCCGTTGACCACGCGGCGGTGGCCTGTTCTTCTCAGCCACGCAGTGCGGTCGCCGGATCGCCGAGTGAGGAGTGACAGTCTGGCTGTGATGGTCATATGGGGTCTCCTGTCGTTTCGACAGGGCCAGAATGCGCCCCGGCTGCGGCGAAGTCCTTAAGCGCCCCTCAATTGGCGCTCAATAGCTTCTCAAAGCCGGGGGGCCACGGGGCTGCTCAACGGCCCCTTGTTGAGGCTAAACCCTTCGGCTCAATGAGTTACGGAGGCCCGCCCGTGTTAAATTGCGCCCACTGTGGTCGGACAGCTGCTCGGTCACTACCGCGTTCTCGAGCTGCTTGGCCGCGGCGGGATGGGAGTTGTGTACCGCGCCCTCGATGAGCGGCTGGATCGGGTCGTCGCGTTGAAGGTGCTGCAACCCGACACGGCCAGCGACGTGGACCGCACTCGAAGGTTCGTTCGCGAGGCCAAGGCCGCCTCCGCCCTGAACCATCCGAATATCGTCACGGTGTACGAAATCGACTCGGCCGAAGGCATCGACTTCATCGCGCTCGAGTATGTCGACGGCAGGCCGCTTGACCAGGTGATCGCGGGACGCCCGATCGAGGCCGGTGTCGCGCTCGAGTACGCGACGCAGATCGCCGATGCGCTGGCGGCCGCGCACGCCGCCGGCATCGTGCACCGCGACCTGAAGCCGGCGAACATCATGGTCACGCGCTCGTCCGGGCGCGACGCCATCAAGGTCCTCGACTTCGGCCTGGCGAAACGTGTCGACGCGGGGCCGTCTGACGGCGCGACATTCTCGGCACTCACGCGCGGCGGCGCCGTGCTCGGCACGCCGGCCTACATGGCGCCGGAACAGGCGCAAGGCCAACCGGTCAACGCCCGAGCCGATGTGTTCGCTTTCGGCGCGGTCCTGTACGAGATGCTCGGCGGGCGCACGGCGTTCAGACGCGATTCCGAGATCAATACGCTCATGGCCGTGATGTCGGGAACGCCCGCCCCGCTCGAAGGGGCATCCGCCGATCTCGTCCGTGTCATTACGCGCTGCCTGGAGAAAAACCCGCAGGCGCGGTACGCATCCGGAGCGGAGCTGCGTGCGGCGCTCGCGGAGTGCCGCATCCCGACGAAGGGTGCCGGCGAGGTCCATGAATTCGGGCCCTTTCGTCTCGACGCCGGGCTGAGCCGGCTGGATCGCGCGGGCGAGCCGATCACGATTCCGCCGAAGACCTTCGATCTGCTGCTGCTGCTGGCCCGCAACACGCACAGGGTCCTGACGAAGACGGAGCTGATGGAAACGCTGTGGCCGAACACGTTCGTCGAGGAAGGTAATCTGACCCAGCACATCTACACGCTGCGCAAGGCGCTGGGCGACCGGCCAGGGGGCAAACCTTACATTGAAACGGTCCCCCGCCGCGGCTATCGGCTGGCCGCCGAAGTCCGCGGTGCATCGAGTGCGGCCGCCGAAAGCGTCGCCACGGAAGCGCGCCCTCTAACGGTTATGCCACCGCCGGCCTCGCCGTCGCGTGCTGCGGTCGTGCTCGAGGGCGAGCGCAAGCGTGCCACCGTGCTCCACTGCGGTCTCGCCAACGCCAGCGAGATCGCCGAGCGGTTGGGCTCGGTCGAAATGCATCAGCTGATCGAACAATTGCTGACGGTCGCCCACGAGGAAGTGGCTCGCTACGACGGCGTCATCACGCAGACCCACACCGATGGGTTCGTCGCCGTGTTCGGCGCGCGCGAGGTCCACGAAGACGATGCCCGCCGCGCGATTCTCGTGGCCCTCGACATCGACCGCCGCGTCCGCACGCTCGCGCCATCGGCGGCGCAGGACGATGAGCGAATCACGCTGAAGACAGGCGTCACCACCGGCCCGTTGGTGATCAATCGGGTCACCGATCGCGACCACGTCGAATACGTTGCCGTTGGCGATGCGCTCCGCACCGCGGCGCTGTTGCAGCAGTTTGCCGAACCCGGCGCGATCCTGATCAGCGCCACCACGAAGCGGGCGGTGACGGGGCACGTGCAGCTCGAACCTGCGGGGCAGGTCGGGCAGTCGGCCGCATTTCGCGTAACCGGGCTCCGGCCGCACGTTCAGCCGTTGCGTCAGGCGGGACGCGACCTCGGGCTGTTCATCGGCCGCGAGCGCGAAGTGTCGCTGCTCGACGGCCTGCTCACGCAAGTGGCCGCCGGCAAGGGCCATGCGATTAGCGTGGTCGGCGAGCCCGGCATGGGGAAGTCGCGCCTGGTCTACGAGGCGATGCGCGCGATGACGGCGAGCCAGGAATCAATCACGGTGCTCGAAGGCCGATGCGTGTCGTACGGAAGCCTGGTGCCCTATCTGCCACTGATCGATTTGCTCCGTGCGCACTGCGGCGTGCTCGAAACCGATACGCCGGCTGAGGTGCGGCAGGCCGTCGATCGGGCCGTGCGGAGCAACGGGCTTCCCGCCGACGCGGGCACCTGGCTGCTTCGCTTGATCGGCATCGTGGACGAGGCGACTGCCCTCGAGATACTCAGCCCCGAGGCCGTGAAGGCGCGCACGTTCGACGCGCTTCGCTTGTTGTTCCTGAAGGCCTCGGCCAAGCGGCCGCTCGTGATCGTGGCGGAAGATCTGCACTGGATCGATCACACGTCGGAGGAGTTCCTCGCGACGCTGGTCGGCCAGCTGCTCGCCGCCCGGATCCTGCTGGTCGCGACCTACCGGCCGGGCTACCGCGCGCCGTGGATGGAGCGCTCGTACGTCACCCAGATCACGATCGGCCCGCTCAGCGCCGGCGAGAGCGCGCGGCTGCTTGGCTCGGTCGCCGGCGATCAAGGCTTTGCCGCCGAGGTCTCGAGCGCGATCCTCCAGCGCGGCGAGGGCAATCCCCTGTTCCTCGAAGAGCTCGCCCGCACGGTGTCCGAACAAGGCGCCGGCGAGCAGGTGATTCCCGAGACGGTGCAGGGCGTGATCATGGCGCGTCTCGACCGCCTGCCCGACGCGGCCAAGCAGCTGCTGCAAACGGCGTCGGTGGTCGGACGCGAAGCGTCGCTGCGGCTGCTGGCGCGGCTGTCGCCCGGCCGCGACCTGGACGGGCCGATCGCGGACCTCTGCCGGCAGGAGTTCATGTACGAGCGCGCCGGCGGCGACGAGCCGGTGTACGTCTTCAAACACGCCCTGACCCAGGACGTCGCCTACGACAGCCTGCTCTCGCGCAGCCGCCGCGCACTTCATCTCGAAACCGCGCGCGCGCTCGAGCAGTTGTATAGCGATCGGCTCGACGAGCTCACCGCCACGCTGGCCTATCACTATGCCCGCACCGATCTAATCGACGAAGCCGTGACGTGGCTGGTGCGCGCTGCGGAACGCGCCGCCCGCGTTTACGCGAACGACGAGGCGATTCTTCATCTCGACCTCGCGATGCGGCGGTTGCAGCGTCTGCCTGAAGGCGGGGACCGCGATCGCCGCATGCTGGATGTGGCGCTTCGCCACGCGCACTCGCTGTATTTCCTCGGCCGGTTCCGCGAGAGCATCGAGGTGCTGCTGCCTCACGAGGCCCGGCTGTCGCGGCTCGCCGACCCCGCCCTGAGCGGGGCGTACTCGTTCTGGCTGGCGCACATGTACAGCCGGCTCGGCGATCAGCGCCGCGCCGAGGCGAGCGCCGAACGGGCGATCGAAGCGGCAACCGAGGCCGGCGATCGCGCGACTCTTGGCAAAGCCCATGGACTGCTTGCGCTCGAAGGCCATTGGTCGGGCCGGACGGCCGACGGCATCGCGCACGGCGCCACGGCTGTCACGTTGTTGAAGACGCAACCCACGCAGCGCTGGTGGCTGGGAATGACGCACTTCTACCTGGCGTTCAATCACCTGCTGACCGGCCGCTTCGACGCGGCCCTGGAGGAGGCCGCTCTCGCGGACCAGGTCGGCAAAGAGATCGCCGATCCGCGGCTGCAGACCTACGCCGGCTTCACGGTCGGTTGGGTGCAGGCGTCGCGCGACCAGAGCGCCGAAGCGATCGAGATCTGCCGCCGCGCCCTGGAGCAGGCGCCCGATCGGGTCAGCCGGGCGTACGCATCGATGTTCCTGGGGTGCGCGATGGTGGAGCACGGTGAGCACCGCGACGCGTACGAGCGGCTGCTACAGACGATGGCGGAGCTCGAGGGTTTCGGCTTCCCGCAGTGGCAATCGCTGGCCGCGGTCTTCGCGGCGGAGGCGCTGCGGCGCGATGGCCGCCTGGCTGAAGCCGAGGCGCTGGTCGAGCGAGGACTGCGCGTCGCAACCGGTGCCGAGTATTGGTACGCGGTCGGTTTCGCGCAACGCACCGCCGGCCTCATTCTCCGCGATCAGGGCCGCGTCGACGCTGCGAACGCGAAACGCGCCGAAGCGGTGAGCACGTTCGAGCGCATCGGCGCGGCATTCGAAGCCCAACGTTCGCGCTAGTGTGCGCCGGCGTTATCAGACGCGGATCTGATGATCCGCGAGTCCACCGCGGATCTAAAGATCCGGTCCATCGCGGATCTAAAGATCCGCGCTACCAGTCAGTGTTCTGAGCTCGCCGGGCTCGTCGAATCCGGGCCGGATGAAGGCGCGGGCCTTCGGAATGAGGCGATCGATTTCGTCAATCAACCATGCAGTCGCGGCTGATAACGGCGCGGCTTGATCGTCCGTGACCAACCGTTGCGCGACGAGCTGATGCC
>JANOZI010000289.1:0-1814 GCA_031429375.1 Acidobacteriota bacterium
CGCTGTCGATGGCGCCGAACAGCTTGGCGCGTCCCGCCGGCAGGGTGACGCCCGCCGGCACCAGGCTGTCGCAGGCGCCCGACCGGACCAGCGCTTCGAGCACCTTCTTGTTGACCAGGCGAAGGTCGAGCGTCTCGCACAACTGGTGCACCGAGGTCACCTGGCCCAGCCTGGCGCGCACGTCGATGATGCTGTGGATCGCGCCTTCGCCGAGGCCCTTGATTGCGGTCAGGCCGAAGCGCACGCCTTCCGGCACCACGGTGAAGTGAAGCTGGCTCTCGTTGACATCGGGCGGCAGCACCGCGATGCCGCGCTCGCGCGATTCGCTGATGTACACCGCCAGCTTGTCGGTGTTGGCCGCTTCGATCGTCAGCAGCGCGGCGGCGAAGTGCCGCGGATAGTTTGCCTTCAGGTAGGCGGTCTGGTAGGCGAGAAACGCGTAGGCGGTCGAGTGGGATTTGTTGAAGCCGTAGCCGGCGAAGAACTCCATCAGCTCGAAGATCTTGCTGGCCTTCTTCTCGCTGATGCCGTTGGCGAGCGCGCCGGCCATGAAGGCCTCGCGCTGCTTGGCCATGACCTTGGGGTCCTTCTTGCCCATCGCCTTGCGCAGCACGTCGGACTGCCCCAGCGTGAAGCCGGCCAGCACCGACGCCATCCGCATGACTTGTTCCTGGTACGCGATGACGCCGTACGTGTCGGCCAGGATCGGCTCGAGCGCCGCGAGCTCGTACTTCACCACGCTACGGCCGGCCTTGCGATTGATGTAGTCGTCCACCATGCCGCCCTTGAGCGGGCCCGGCCGGTAGAGCGCGTTCATCGCGATCAGATCTTCGAGCCGCTGCGGCTTGGCGCGCCGCAGGATTTCGCGCATGCCGGAGCTTTCGAACTGGAAGATGCCGTAGGTCTGGCCGTCCACGAACAGCTGATACGTCTTCGCATCGTCGAGCGGGATGGTGTCGATGTCGAGCGTGACGCCTTCGGTGCGCTTGATTTCCACCAGCGCGTCCTGGATGAGCGTCAGCGTGCTCAGGCCCAGGAAGTCCATCTTGAGCAGGCCGACGCGCTCGACCTCGTTCATCGCCCACTGGGTCGTGATTTCGTCGCGGTTGCTCTTGAAGAGCGGCGCGTAGTCGGTGATCGGGCCCGGCGCAATCACGACGCCGGCGGCGTGGACGCCGGCGTTTCTCGACACGCCCTCGAGGCGCTTGCCCATCTCGAGCACGTCGTGGACGCGCGAGTCGTTCTTCGCCATCTCCCGCAGCACCGGGTTCTCGGCGAGCGCTTTCTCGAGCGTCATGTCGAGGGCCGGCGGAATCTGCTTGGCGATGCGGTCGACGTCCGCGTATGGCAAGTCCATGACGCGCCCGACGTCGCGGATCACGGCCTTCGCCTTCATGGTGCCGAAGGTAATGATTTGCGACACGTTCTCGCGGCCGTACTTCGTCGTGACGTATTCGATGACCTCGCCGCGGCGGCGCTCGCAGAAGTCCACGTCGATATCCGGCAGCGACACGCGTTCCGGATTGAGGAAGCGCTCGAAGATCAAATCGTAGTGCAGCGGATCAACGTCGGTGATGCGCAGCGCCCAGGCGACGAGGCTCCCCGCCGCCGAACCGCGGCCGGGGCCGACGGGAATGCCTTGCTCGCGCGCGTGGCGGATGAAATCCCAGACGATCAGGAAGTACCCCGGGTACTCCATCTTCTTGATCATCGCGATCTCGTAGGCCAGGCGTTCGTCGTACTCGGCGATGGTATGGCGCAGCTGGTCTGCAGCCGCGAGCTGCCGCAGCCGGTCGAGGCGCGTCGCGTAACCG
>JANOZI010000290.1:0-8734 GCA_031429375.1 Acidobacteriota bacterium
CTGCGGGGCCGCTATCCACGCCATCCATGGCCGGAAGATCCCTGGAGCGCTCCACCAACGCATCGGACGAAGCGAGCCGCGCGCTTGACTTAAATATCGTGACGACCTCGCCGTCGGCGTGGTCATCGATCACGACGCCGAGCGCGCGTGGGCAGAGATCGTGACCGCCAATTACTTTGACGTGCTCGGCGTGCGCATGACGCTCGGACGCGGCTTCATCGCGGCTGAAGAACACGCCGGCCAGCCCGGTCCGGCGGTGGTGAGCCACGAGTATTGGAGGAGATCAACAGAATCAACAGAAGGCCAGAAAATCAGAAGACAAATATTTTCCTGGTCTCCCAAGAAACAGCGCGTTTTCCGGCCTGTTTCTGATGTGACGCGTGGCGATCACATCGGGTGGCCCGCTTCTGATCTCCTGTTCGGTGTCTTCTGATCTCCTGTTGTGACTATTCACTGGATCCGGCCACGACCCTCCGCGAAGAGTGAGGCGCGCCCGAGAAACCGCCGTTCGACCGCCAGGAACAACACGCGCGCGACCACGACACTGGCGATCGTGAACAGCAGCGCCCTGATCATGAAGGGCGTCACGCTCGTCGCGTCGCCCAGCCGGCGTGAGGCCGCCAGCAACACGTTGTGCAGCGGATCATTGATCAGGTACAGCGAGTACGAATACACACCGAGGGCTCCCAGCCAGCCCACCACGCCAAACCCGCTGGAATCGAACCAGCCGCCTCTTGACTCGCGAGCGACGCACGCATTGACCAGCGTGAAATACGCGAGCCCAATCCAGATCGTGCTGAACGGAGCGAGATAGGCGAGCGCGATCCAGAACGGCACCAACCACACCATCGCGAACACACGCGGCAGCCGAACCGTGCCGCAGTAGGCGTCGGCAGCCACCGACCCCAGGTACCACTGGATCCACAGCGCCGGCGCCGACGTCAGCAGGATCATCCGCCAGCCGCGATCAGCCGTCCGCTGCGCGACCAACTCGATGACGATCGTCAGGGCCGCCATCACAATTGCAACGACGCTCCACTGGAGGCGCGGGCGGAGCAACAGAATCACCGGATACAGCAGGTATAAATACTCCTCTCTCGCGAGGGTCCAGAACGGCGGGTTGCCGCCTGCCTGATCGAAGAACGGATGCAGCCCGTGCAGCATCGTCGCATGCGCCGCAAAATCCCAGGCGATCCAGCGCGCCCGCGGCTCCGGGTAGCTTCGTACGATCTCTTCGCCGGATCCCGTCAGCAGCATCACGACCACCAGCCCCATCGAGGCGCATAGCACGACGAAATAGGTCGGATACAGGCGCCAGAGCCGGCGGCGCCAGAACGCCACGAATTCGAACCGGGCCACCCCTTTGGATGCCGCTTTGCGAGCAGACGACAAGTGAATACAAAAACCGGAAATGACGAAGAACAGCGGCACTCCGGTGGCGGTGAGCCACCTGGTGAAGTGGCAAAAGAACGTGAACGCGGGCCCGCCAATCGATTCGTAGGGCGCAATGACGACGGCGTGACCGAATGACACGGCGAGGGCCGCGAGACCTCGAAGAAAATCAATGGACCGCAGCCGGACGGGCAACGAGGCGATAGCCTATCATCGGTATATGAGGTTTGTCCGTCGCGCGCTCCTGACCATCATCGTCGTTGGCATTGTCGTGCTTGGTGTCGGCTGGTTCATCGCCGGCCGCGAGCAAGGCCCGTCGATCACCATCACCGCGCCCGCGAAGTTCGTCGGCCGCGCCGGCACCATGGCGGTAACGGTCGACTCGCCAACGGCGATTGCAGCAGCCTCGGCGCAGCTCGAGCAGAACGGACAGTCTGCGACGGTGGCGTCCTATACGGGCTCCGGCGCACCCGAGACCCGCATCGAATTGCAAGGCGCGTTAGGCAAGGCCGCGCAACCGGCGCTGGTCAACGGCCCTGCGCGGCTGGTGGTGACCGCGTCGAGGCCGGTGATGTTCGGCCTGCGCACGGCCACGAGCTCGGCGTCGCGCGACGTCCAAGTGCGGCTGGATCCGCCGCGGGTTGCGGTGGTCTCTATTCACCACTTCATCAACCTCGGCGGCGCCGAATTCGTGGTCCTGCGTGCCACGCCTGATGACGTCTCGGCCGGAGTGCGCGTCGGTGACGATAACTATCCGGCGTATCCGGGCGCCGCGGTCGGCCTCACCGATCCGGCGCTGCGCGTCGCGTTCTTCGCGCTCCGGCACGACCAGGACGTGAGCACGCGCCTCATGGCCTACGCGAAAGACGAGGCGGGCAACGAGGCGACCACGGCGCTCGAGCATCAGCCGACGAACAAGAAGTTCCTGCAGTCGCGCATTCCGATCGATCAGGGGTTTCTCGATCGCGTCGTGCCGGCCATCGCGTCGAACACGCCCGACCTGAAGATCGACACGGGTTCTCCTGAGGGTTTGCTGAAGGGCTTCCTGACCATCAACGGCGACTTGCGCAAGAAGAACAACGCCACGATCGCGGCGTTGGCGGCGAAGAGCCGGCCCGAGATGTTATTCAAGGAAGCGTTTGCGCAGATGGGCAACTCGCAGGTCGAGTCGCGCTTTGCCGATCGCCGGACCTATTTCTTCGGCGACAAGGAGATCGACCGCCAGGTTCACCTCGGCTTCGACCTCGCCTCGCTTCAACATGCGCCGGTGCTCGCTTCGAACGCCGGCGTCGTGGTGTTTGCCGACTTCCTCGGCATCTACGGCAACTGCGTCATCATCGATCACGGCCTGGGCGTTCAATCGCTCTACGCACATTTGTCGACGGTGGGCGTGAAGCCGGGCGACACGGTGACCAAGGGCCAGGAGATCGGCAGGACGGGCGCCACCGGCCTGGCCGGCGGCGATCACCTCCACTTCACGATGCTGTTGCAGGGTACGCCGGTGAATCCCGTCGAATGGTGGGATCAGCATTGGCTGGAGGATCGTGTGTTCAGGAAGATCCGGGAGGCGGGCGGCGCGCCGAAGCCGCCCCCCTCCTGATCTCCAGAATCTCCTGAGCTCCTACCCTAGAACTGGAACCGCACGCCCAAGCGGACCAGCCGCGGGTTCATGATCTCCAGTGGCTGGTTGTAGCCGGTTCTTCCCGACGCCGTCACGTCGTACTGCCGGCCGAGCACCGTCGCCGAGTTGAACACGTTGAAGAGGTCCATCGACAGGGCAAGTTCGCGGCCGCCGAACGTGAATGACTTCTCGGCGCGCAGGTCGAGCGTGGCCACGCCCGGCAGGCGGCTTTCGCGCGGGTCCACCAGCAGCACCCGCTTCTCCGGCAGCACCGGGTCGGCGGACTCGACCGGCTCGAAGAACGGCATCCCGTAGCCTTCGCGCGCCACCAGGCTGCCCGCGAGGTTCACGCCGTAAGGGAGTTGATACATGCCCGACGCCGACACCTGGTAGCGCGGAAGAATCAGGTAGATCTCGCTCTTACCGCTGCCCGAGGTGCCGGTGACAAAAGCGCCGCCGTCGATATTCGGCCAGGTGGTGGACTGTCCCGGATCCTGCAGCCCGCCGTCTCCGTCGAAGTGCTCGGTGTGCCGGTTCGTCGAGAAACCCACGCGCGCCATCCACCGGTTCGAGAGCCGCTTGATGGCTTGCACTTCGAAGCCGAGGTAATCCTGGGAGTAGTCGGGGCGGTTGCGATACTCGCCGCCGTTGCCGGCAGGCAGGCTCGACTCGATTGGCGCGTAGTAGTCCCGGCGGTAGCCGCCAAGGCCCGGCACGTTGCCTTCGACCACGCCTTCAACGTGATAATCGGCGCGGGTCACGCCGACGAGCGGATACACCGTGATGCCCTGGGCCAGGTCCTGCCCGCTCCAGATCACGTCGTTGAATCGCCGCCACGTGAGCGACGCGCTGACCCCCAACTGCGGCATCAGCTCGCGGTCGAAGCCGGCCACGAATTCGTGCGTCTTCGGCGACTTCAGGTTGGGATCGACCCGGTTGAAGTTGACCCCGGCCGCAGGATGGGCGGGGTCGACGCCGAAGTAGTTCAGCAGCGTGTCGAGCTCGTTCGCATCCGCCACGTTGTTGCCGTTGCGGTCAGTCGCCGAGTAGATCAGCACCGCCTGCGACGCGGCCGAGAACGACTGCACGGTGCCGGTGCCCAGCTGGGATCCGAACAAGCCGTAGCTGGCGCGGACCAGCGTGTAGCCGCTGTCGTCGAGCGCGTAGCTGACGCCGGCGCGCGGCGAGAACAGGCTGAGGTCAATCATCTTGTCCACTGCGGGCGCGACGATGGCGGGCAGTAGTGTTGGGAAGCCTGGAATGGCGGCCTGACGACTTTCGAGCATCGACGCGTAGCTGCGGTCGTAGCGGAGCGACAGCTGGGCGGTGAAGCGGCCGCTGTGGACGGTGTCGCCGACGTAGAGGCTCTGGTTCACCCCGACGCTCGATGCGAAGAACGGACGATACAGCCACGCCTGAATCCGCCGGCTGCTGGCGAAGTCGGCGGCGTGCAGATTGTCGGCGCCGCTGCCGGGGAAGTCCTGCCGCTCGTCGTCCTTGGTCCGGCGCCAGCTGCCGCCAAACGCGATTTCATGGCGCCCGCGGAACCAGTTGCCGTCGGCCAATACGCTGTTGTCCGGGCGCTTGGTCTCGTAGAACACATACGACCCGCGGCGCACGCGGCCCGCGTCGCGGTAGCCGGTGGTGTCGAGGCCCCCCTGCGGCGTCAGCGAGAAGCCGTTGCCGACGTGGCCGGCCCGCACGGTGAGAAACACGTTGTTGCTCGCCGTGATGTTGACCTGTCCTTTGTAGAGCGGTGTCGGCCCCTTCTGGTCCCACGTGGTAGCCGGCGCGCGCAGCGGGCTGGCGCCGCGGCCGTTCTTCACCTTGTTGCCGCGGAAGAAGAGAAACTCGGGCCGGAAGGCCTTACCCAGTTGCGCCGTGGTCTTGACCGCCATGTTCTCGAGCAGCGTCTTGTCCGGATCGCCGTTCAACGTGTAGAGCGTGCCGTCAGTGCGGCCGAACGAGCCCCACGCCCACCAGCGGTCCTTCACCAGCGGCCCGCCCACGTCGAAGCCTGCGTCGGTCATCTCTTTCATGCGGTTGCCCTTGCCGCTGGCGCCGGCGAGCGGCCGCAGCTCGTCGGGCAGGTTCGAGCTCTGCAGGCCTTCACCCGCGCCGTAAAAGTGCAAGGCACCGGAGAGCTTGTTCGATCCGGTCTTGAACTGCATGTTCAGTTGCGCGCCGGCCGTCGGGTTCGTCGCAGACGCGCCGCCCGTTGTCACGCTCATTTCCTGGAACATGTCGAAGTTGTAGTAGGTCGGCGAGGAGCCGGTGGACGCGAGGTCGGTCACCGGAATGCCGTCGAGGTTCCAGGTGTTCTCCGCCACGCCGGCGCCCTTGGCGAGCACGTTCGACTGCTGGCCCGATTCGGCGCCGCCGACGTTCACGCGATCGACGACGACGCCGGGAACGGTCTGCAGCACGACCCACGGATCGCGCGACGACGGCAGGCGCTGCAGTTGATCATAGGAGATGCTCGTGGTGATGGTCTGGCGGCCCGGATCGACGACGAGCGGCTCGGCGCTCACCTGGACGGCTTCGGTCACGCCGCTCACGTTCAAGCCGATCTTCAGGGGCACGCTCCTGCCGGCGGCCACTTCGATGTTGTCGCTGCTGTATGGGCTGAAGCCCGACAGGCTCGCAGCCACCGAATAGCGGCCGGGAGCCAGGTTGAGGAAGTGGACCTCGCCCGTGCTATCGGTGGTTTGCGAGAGCGACGAAGCGCCGCTGATCTCCACGAGCACGCCCGGAATGGCGCGGCTCTGGGAGTCGAGGACCGTCACATCGATGCGGCCCTGGAACAGTGTTTGTGCGTACGAGGGAAGAGCGGAGAGAAAGACGAGTACGAACGCAGCGACCTTGCGGCGCATGGACACCTCCTGATGATCCGGGTGGACAGCCCACCGGGAATTCAACGAGTGCCCTTCGCAAATACGAGACCACGCGCGGGCCTGCGACGCGATTCAGGGTGACGACCAGTGGGATGGGTTTGAGGCGAACGTGCTCGTGACGAACAACCACGCGGAGGTGATGAGCCGCACCACGTCGACAAATCGAACACGACCGTTGGCCGCGCGCTCCGGCGGACGATCCAAAAACCCTGCGCCCGCGCGCACGGAGAATCCAACGATAGCGATCAGGCGCCGCGCGCACGAGGGCGCTAGAGTCCGTGGACGGCGAGCGTGGCGGCCACCTCTGCGAATGCTCTTGTAAACGCCGCAATGGCCTTCACGTCGACGGTGTTTGAGCCGCGATCGGCCGGGTTGTGGAACAGGGCGTTGCTGCCGATCACCGACACGTAACGTCCGCCGCCGCGATGGACGGTTTCAGCCTCGCCACCCGGAATCGTGCCACGAGGGTTGCGCCGGCTAATCGCGAGATCACCCGCGGACATCGCGCGGCTGAGGATGGACTCGAACTCGTCGTCCGACGCCTGGATGGTATTGGCCGAGCCGAGTACCGGCGTCGCGTGTCTCAACGCCGGGTCGTCGCCGGCCGCCGGTGGTGAAACGCCGGGCCGCGCCGCTGCGCCGATGTTCGCGCCGAGGTGGATCCAGCCGACGGTTTTCGGCACGATGCCCGGCCGCCGGGCCACAAACGCATCGATGCCAAGATGGCCCAGCTCATGGCCGCTCGACGCGACGAACAGGACATCGCGAACCGGCGGCGCGGCGCGAAGCGTCCGCATCAGTTCAAGCCAACAGACAATGCCGCCGCCCCGTTCGCTGGCACACGAGTACCACCCGCTGCGCGGCGTCATCACAATCAGCGGCACAAGCGCCGCGTTGCGGCCCTTGATCATGGTGGTGACATTGAATGCGGTGGCACTTGCGCGGGTGACCGGCGCAATCAGCTGAACTTCGGATCGCGATTGCGACTGTTGCGCCAGGAAGGCAGACTTTTCGCTGGAAACTTGCAGAACGGGAGGACCGAACGGCTTCAGAAAACTGTCCGCGTTGCTCGGACAAAGGCCGGGGCGTCCACCTCGGGTGACGAACACAAGCCCCTTGTGACGCTGTTGCCGGCGCGCTTCGCCGATGGCAGCCGCCCCCGCGGTGTTCGGCGCGGCTTCCACGAGCCCGATCTCCGCATCGCTGTCAATCGGGCCGAGCCGGCCGCGGACGCCGTCGTTTCCCGTGAAAGCGCCATCAAACAGAGGCAGTCCATCGAGTTGACGCCCCTGAACGATCAGCACCGACTTGCCGGGATCAACCCTACTCAGCGGAAACGATTCGCGGGCAGGCGCCAGGCCGATGCGGCGGACCTCTTCGTACAGCCAGTCACCGGAGCGTCGATCCACCTCGGTGGCCGTCCGATGGAATCCCTGTCGCGAGTACTCGTCGATCAAACGGCTGATGCGTTGTTCGAGCTCGCCCTGCCTGGAATCCAAACGCGCCAGTAATCGTCGCGGCGTCCAGGCCACACAGGCGCTGGCGGTGACTATCGACAGCCAGGCTCGCCGGGTCATTGGCATGGGAAGTCCTCGAGACCTACTTGACTGCCTGCTGCAATGCCCTCGCCGCTTCCTCAACCTGTGAGGCCAGGGCATTCACCGCTGCCGATACGGTCCGTACCCCGCCCTGCGCTTCGGTGAAGCGGCCTTCTTCGAGCCCCTCTCGAATTTGCGGCATCGTCTTTACGCCGTAGCCGGTGTAGAAACCGGGCGCGTAAATCTGGTGCTTGAACCACTCACGGCGCGGCAAGCCCTCGGTGTTCCCCAACTTGCGCTCCGACGTGATCAGCAACTGGTTCAGCGTCTGCAATTCCTTGCGCCCGAGCAGCGTCGTGGTGTTCGCACCGCCCAGTGAGCCGTACGCCTTCTCGAACGCGCGCCCGGCATCGCGCAACTTCTCGACCGCCGCTCGCACCGGTTTCATGTCCACTTTCGAGTCCTTCTTCGACTCGGCGAGCTTCTCGAGCTCGGCGACATAGCGCATCAGCGTGTCGGCGGTGTCGGTGAACTGAAACGGCAGTACCGGTGCGTCGGCCAGGCGCATGACGAGCGTGCCGGTCACCTGCGACAGCGTGCGCCCGTAGGTGTAGTCCGTGTCGGAATAGGTCTGGTACCACTTGATGGTGTCGTAAGCCGAGTGATAGACGCCGCCGGGACTTTCGCCGCTGAACCCGAGATTGAGCGCCGAGAGCGTCAGATGCTGGAGGAACGGCGTGAAGTCCGAGCCCGAGCCGAGCGGCGCGATGCGGAACGACGGATCGGCTTCTGCGGCCTTGCGATCCGCTTCAGGCTCGCCGAGAATCGCGCGCTTGCGCGCCTCTTCGAACACCGGCTTGCCGGTGCGCGGATCCATCACGTCCTTCGCGACCTCGCCGAGAAACTGCTGCAGGCCGTGCGAGCCGCCGGCGCCGAGCCACCCCTTCCCGGTGCCATCGGTGTTGATGTAGACGGCGGCCTTCTGCTGCAGCTCGGCATGGTTCTTTTCCGCCCACTCGGTCGATCCGAGCAGGCCCCATTCTTCGCCGTCCCACAGCGCCAGTATGATCGTGCGCTGCGGCCGCCAGCCGCTCTTCAGCATCTCCGACAGCCCGCGCGCGGTCTCCATCAGGGCCGAGGCGCCGCTAATCGGATCGTCGGCGCCGCTCACCCACGCATCGTGGTGATTGCCGAAGATGATCCACTCGTCGGCTCGCGTCGAACCCGGAATGGTGACCATCACGTTATAGAGCGGACGGTTCTTCCACTCGAATGCCAGCTTCATGTGC
>JANOZI010000291.1:0-4036 GCA_031429375.1 Acidobacteriota bacterium
CCTGCACCGCGCGCAGGTTGTTGCCGAAGTAGCCGTTGTCGTTGTCGCGATTGAGGCGAAGCGAGCCCGACGCCGAGAGTGACCATGAGCCGGAGCTGCGCTTGGTCGCGCTGTACTCGAGCGTGTGGAACTCGCTCAACCCTGGAAGATTGGTCCGGGTGTTGACGACAGGCAACGCCAGCGCCGCCGCGCTCAAGTTGAAGCCCGGAATGCCAGGGCCGTCGTCGGCATTGCCGAGCACGCCGTCGACACCTGGATCGCGGATCGTCGTCGGCACGTTATACGCTGAGATCGGCCGGTTGGTGTTGACCAGCACGTTGAGGTTGCCGATGCGGCGATAGACGTAGCCGAGGTGCACCGCAAAATTCGGCATGAGCTCATGCTCGAAGAAGGTCGCGATCTCACGCGTGTACTGCTCTTTGAGATTTGGATCGAGGACGGCGCTGCCAAGTCCGCCGCGCTGGGCAATGAGCGTCCCTTCCTCACCTGGGTTCCACACTCCGTTGCCGTTGATATCGGTCCACGCGAGTTGTCGATACCAGTCCGGGGAATTCTCGTTGACGTCTTGGGAGATCTGCGTGCCGGGGTTCCACCAGAACGTCCCGTAGTTGAACTTCAAGACCGTCTTACCCGCGCCGGTCAAGTCATACACGACGCCGATGCGCGGCGCGAACGCGTTGAACGTCTTGAGGTTGTCGACTGCGGCGAATTTGAGCTGCGGCCCGGTATTGAACTTGCCGGGCGGAGGGCCTTCCTGCTCGGGCTTGAAGGTCGTGTACTTGTCGTAGCGCAGGCCGATATTGAGTGTCATGCGCCCGGCCTGGAAGGTGTCCTGTAGGAATATCCCGTTGGTCAGCAGGCCGTTCTCCGATTTGGACGGCGTCTGGAACAGGTAGACCTGCGCGGGGATCCCATTGTTGAGAATGTGGAGCACATCGCCCGGCACCGTGCCCCTGTTGTCGGCGCCACGAATAAACGTGAACGTCTCGCGGAAGAACTCGCCGCCCACCTTGAAGTTGTGGGTGCCGCCCATGCCTTCCTTGAAGTAGCTCACCGAACCCAGTACCTGGTTGCGTGACGGGATGTTGAACCAGCCGTCGCGATTGCCGCCGCGCACCAGGTTGTTGCCGATGTCCTGAAATGCGGCGTCTTCGGTGTACCGGAAATTGGGCCAAATGTATTTGAACTGCCCGCCCCGCACCTCGAAGAACAACTTGTCGGTGACAACGCTGTCCCAGCCGGCCTTGTAGGTATGGCCCCAGTACTGTTGGCGCCAGGTCGAATCGGCGGATTCGTGGCGTGCCGAGAGGGCACCGACGGCAAACGTATCCATACGGTTCGGCTGAAGCTTGCGGCCACCTTGCGCGTAACCGGTCAGCTTGTTGTTCTGGTTGAGCGCGTAGGTCGCCTTGCCGGTCAGGTTGCGGAGACCCGTTTCAAACGCCTTCACCGGGAAGTTCGGCAGCAGCGATTTGATGTTCTGATCGCGCGTTGAGAAATACCACCACAGCTTGTCCTTCTTGACGTAGCCGCCGATGTCGGCGTTCACATCGTGGTAGCTCTCCATCCGATTGAGGTCGGACGGCTGGAGTTTGCCGCACCGGCCGCCGGGGCAGATCGCCGTCAGCGTGTCGGGAATGTTCCGGGCCTGCACGCCCTTGGTCTGATAGTCGGCATAGACCTTGCCGTGATAGCTGTTGCCGCCCGACTTGGCGATGAAATTCGACCACACACCCGCCCACGGCATTTCCGCGGTGTTGCCGCCAGCGTTGATGGACACTTCATCGATCGAACCGTAGTCGTAGTAAAAGCCGGCCGCGCCAGTGCCTTCGGTATTGACGATGCCTTCAACCATCGGCCGATGCTGATCGGCCTTGGTGTCGTAAGCGGAATAGGCCGTCTGCGTGCCGGCGGCGCTCCCGGCGACGTCGATTCTTGACAGCTGGATGGCCGGCGCGGCGGCGAGCACCGTCCAGAAATCGCGCGCATTCGGCAACGCCGCGAGGCGCTCTTCGCCGAAACTCGTGGCCGATGTCGTGGACGTGACGTCAACGACCGGCGACGCGCCGGTCACGGTGACGGTTTCCTGCAGCGACGCCACCTTCATCGAGTTATTGAGCGTCGCGGTAAAGCCGAGGCCAACCTGGACGCCCTCGCGGACCACGGTGCCAAAGCCCGCGAGTTCGTAGGTAACCTTGTATTCTCCGGGGGCAATGGCCGGGAACCGGAAGGTGCCGTCGCTGCCCGACACGGTGTTGCGCGTGCCCTGCATCGAGGGACTGGAAATAGTGATGGTCACGCCGGGCAAGGCCGCATCCGACTCGTCGGTGACCTTCCCGTTAATCGCGCCCGTCGTTGAGCTGACGGTCTGGGCCGCTGCTCCCGTCACGGTGACGAAAGCCAAAATCACGCCGAACGCCAGAATCCACACGCGCCTCATGGTGCCTCCCAAGTCAGAGCAACCGAACGCAGGGCTGCCCTAAAGGGGGGCCCCACCAAGACTGCGAACGAAGCGGAAAGAACAAGACTGCGGCGGACGACGCTATGAAAAGATGCGGATTATGGCGCGAAGTCTAACGGGATTGGCGGCGGCATTCAACAGGGAAAATCAGATGGGTCCCATTCGTCAATGGCTGCTTGCCCTCGCGCTGGGCGCCGTGGCGTGCGCGCCGGACCGCACCGAGCGGATCGACCCCAGCGAGTCGGCCTACCGCGAGAATAACCGCGGCGTCGCGGAGCTCGAGCAGTATGCGTACGACAAGGCCGTCCAATCGTTTCGCCGCGCGATCGGCATGGACGAGGGTGTCGCCCTGCCCCGCGTCAACGTCGCGATCGCCCTCTATTACGCCTCACAACTCGACGAGGCCGCCGGCGCGGCGGCCGAGGCCCGCAGGCGCCTGCCCGATTCGCCGCAGGCGATTTTCATCGACGGCCTGATCGCCCGCGGCCGTAACCGTTCCGTCGACGCGGCAGCGGCCTTCGCGCGCGTGCTGCAACTCGACCCGCAGGACGCCGGGGCGCTCGTCAACCTCGGACAGATTCATGCGCAGGAGCGCCGCGAGCAGGATGCCATTACGCTGTTTCGCGCCGCCGTGGCGATCGAGCCTGCGAATGCGACCGCCATCTATTCCCTTGGCCAGGCGCTGGTTCGCACCGGAGCGGCCGAGGAAGGCGCGCGCGTGCTGAAGGACTTCGAACGAATCCGCGAGAGTGGCGCCGCCGTCACGTACTCGCAGGCCTACCTGGAGCAAGGCCGCTATGCCGAGGCCATCACGGCGACCGGCCGCGAGGCGGAGCTCGTGGACGCGGCGACGCCCGAGGTCCGCTTCTCGGATCAGACCCAATCGTGGGGAGGGACGACCGCAGCCGTAGGCGCGTTGACGCTGGCCGATATCGACCGTGATGGCGATCTCGACCTGATTACCGGACGAGAACAAGGCATCCAGGTGTCGGCGTGGAACAGCGGGCGATTCAACGATGCGGCTGCGCCGCTTGCGCCGGCCGCCATCGTCGGCGTCGTGGCCGCCGATGTGGATAACGACGAGCGGCCCGACCTGCTCGTGCTGCACGCCCGTGGCTTGTCGTTGTATCAGCAGAGCGCATCGGGGACGTTTGCGCTCTTCGCATCGCAGAAGACGGGGGTGAGCTACGGTTCTGCGTCGGCGTTTCGAACCGCAGCGATGCTCGACGTCGATCACGACGGTGACCTGGATGTCCTCGCCGGCGGATCAGGCACTGCTGGATCTTCGAGCACGCTGCAGTTGTTTCAGAACAACGGCGAGGGTGGGCTGGTCGACATCACCGCGGCCGCGAAGCTCCAAACAACCGCCACGGCACTGGCCCTGGCGCCGACCGACTTCGACAACCGGCGTGACATCGACGTGCTCGTGCTGGCCGACGGACGCGTGCCGGCGTTGTTCCAGAATCAACGCGACGGTTCCTTCCGCGACGTGACTCAGGCCGTGGGACTCGGGTCGTTGACCGAGGCCGTTGCCGTCGCCTCGGGCGATCTCAACAAGGATGGCTACACCGATTT
>JANOZI010000292.1:0-4343 GCA_031429375.1 Acidobacteriota bacterium
CGCTCCTGGGACTCGGGGGTTTCACCCCTCGTGGGACTCGCGCTTTCGGCGCTCGTGAGACTGTAGGATTCCGACCGAGCATTCCACGTCAAGAAGTGCCTTCCCGTGAGGAAGTGCCTTCCCGTCAAGAATTGCCATCCCGTCTGGGAGCGAAGCGACTAAGTCTGGCGAGGAGCGGGAGCGAACACTCCCGAGCGCTCGGCTGGCTTCAGGTAATCAAAAATGCACTTGCGGCAGCAGAACACGCCGGCGTCCTCCAACTGGACGCTGTTCGTCAGTCCTTCAGGATCAGTCGGCATGACGTGGTCCTTGCGGAGCGACCACATGTCGTACTTTTGACCTCTCGGAAAAGCCTCACCGCACTGTTTGCAATGCATGTTGTTACCTCAGGGGCGCGTAGACAGTTTAACGTCAACTGCCTTGGTTTCGCCGTCTCCGAGTGAGAACTTCGCGCCCAGGTCCTTGATGGTGGCGAGAAACTCCGGGTCGCCGGCCTGGCCGTCTTCGAGGCCCTGCACCGCCACCACCAGGTAGTCGCTGCTCGCGGGGAGTGCGGGGATCTGATACTTGCCGTCCTGGTCGGGGCGCGCGGCCCTGATGAAGCGCGATTGAAACGTCCACAGCTTCTCGTCGGCTGGAAAGACCACCACGGTGGCGTCGAGAGCGGGCCTGCCCCTGTCGGTTACTAAACCCGAGAGCGCGGTGATTTTTTTCGAGAGCACGACCTGCAGTCCGGTCACTGTTTGGCCCGGCGGAAATTCCGTCGGCACGTCGGTGACGTCCTGGCCGTTCAGGAACACCGACTTGAGCGTCCACCCCTGGGGCACGTTTGCGCGGATCAGACGCGCGTCAGTCAGGTTGGCGAGCTCGAAGGTCCAGTTGTCGAGGACGCGGCCGTTGCCTCCGGGGCCGCCGCCCAGTTGCGGGGCGTCGGGCGCGGCGGGGCGCGCGGCGATCTGCATCTGCTGAGCCCGGAAATCGAGCGGCTCGCCGGAGTCGCTCACGACGACGCCAGTAGCTTTGGCGCCGGGTGCGGTGATCAGCACCAGTCCATCGACGTCTTCGGCGCCGACAGTGAGATCCATCTTGGCCATTTCGCCGTCGCCGCGCATGCCCATCCGCGCCTGGACTTGATAGCGGCCGGGCGCGACGTTGGTCAGCTTGAAGCCGCCGGTTTGATCCGTGCGCCCGCCGCTGCCGCCTTGCATGGCCGCCCGGCCCGCGGCGCCGCCGCCTCCGGGCAGCAACATCACCATGCCGTTGGCCGCGGGTGATCCGTCCGAGGAGATCACCTGTCCTGCGACGCGGACGAGACGGGTGGCGATCAAGCCGAACGACACGCTGGTGTTTTCCTGCGAGACCGCCAGCGTGACCCTCGACGCTTCGAGGATGTTCGGCGTGCCGGGATAGTAAGTGCCCGCGTACCCCGAGGGTTCGCCGCCCATCGGATCGGTGACTTCGCCGCCGGCGCTTCTCAGCATCGCGCTGACGTAGTACTCGCCCGGGGGAAGACCGAACAACCGGTAGTGTCCCTGGTCGTCGGTGGTGTCGCGCGAGTTGGCACTCGGTATCGGCAGCATCCGCCGCGCGCCGGCTTGATATCCGTACCTGAATGCGACCACCGTCGCGTTGGCGACCGCCTCGCCGAATTCGTCGGTGATGCGCCCGCCGAGCACGCTGCCGCGCGGCAGGGCAATGGCCAGCTTGTCGAGAGTTTGCCCGTCGGCCAGCTCGATCGGCGTGCCTGATTCGGATGGGCGTCGCTGGCCATACTGCAACGACACGAAGCCGCCCTTGCTCGCCGTCATCGTGTAACGGCCGCCGACCAGCTCTTTGATCTCGAATCGTCCTTGCGCGTCGGTGGTAGCGATGCGGCCGTCGCGCGCTTCTGGAGAAGAGACGCGAACCTGCGCGCGGCGAATTGGCGCGCCGTTATCCGCCGCGACGATCTGGCCACGCATGATGGCGGTGCCCCGCGGCGGTTCCGGGCGGCCGGCCTGCGCACGCGCGGGCCGTTGCGGCTGTCCCGGGCCGACGCCCTGTCCGCGCACCCCGCCTGGCGGCGGACCCTGCGCGAACGCGCCAACCGAGAACAGCCCGACGATCGCGGTGACGAGTAATTGCTGCCTCACACCTACAGTCTACGAGCGAAGGGGCGCGACTTGCTTACCTGCCAAAATGCCTCGCACCGAATCACGGAATCACAGAAACACAGGGAATTCTGATCAAAGTCTTCAGTGTTTCCGTGGTTCTGTGATTCTGTGTGAGGTTTTGGAACGGGTTCACGGAATCAGGGCCGATAGTTTGATGTCAACGGCTTTGGTTTCGCCCTCATTCAGCGTAAACGGCTTGGCCTCTTCCTTTGCCCGCCCCAGGAATTCCGGGTCTCCACCCTGCCCGTTCTCGAGATTCTGGACGGCGATGATCAGGTAGTCTTCGCCCGGCGGCAGCGATTTGATGTTGTAGCGGCCCTGCGTGTCGGGCCGCGCGGTGCGAACGTAACGCGACTGAAATTTCCACTTGTCGCGATTGGCCGGGAAGATGACGACGGAGGCGTCGACCACGGGCTTGCCGCCTGCGTCCGTCACCAATCCCGACAGGTCGGTCGCCTTTTGCGTAAACACGACCTGCAGGCCCTCGAGGTGCCGGCCCCCCACAAACTCGAAACCCTCATCGGTGATGTCCTGGCCGTCGAACCGGATCTCCTTCACGTACCACCCGGTCGCGCCCATTACCGACGCGCGAATCATCCGCCGGTCGAACAGCGATGTCATCTCGAACGAAAAGTCTTCGTTGACACGGGTCGGGCCCGAATTGCCGGACGACATCATCATCGGCTCGGGAGTGCTCGCGAAGATCTGGACCTGGTCCGGCCGGAACGACGGCGCTTCTCCCGTGTCGGTGACCACCACGCCGCGCGCCGTCGCGCCAACGGAGGTCGAGAGCATCACGTTCTCGATGTTTTCGCTCCCAACCGTAATCGGCAGCGACGCAAATTCGTCGGCAGCGGTGGCCATGCCCATCGGCCGAAGATTGAGCATGTAGCGTCCGGGCGCGACGTTCGGGATCTGGAATGATCCATCCGGCGAGGCCATACCGCTGCCGGCCAGCATCATCATGCCGCCCACCGCCTCCGCGGGCACCAGCATCACGTTCGCGCGCGCGGCGGGCTCCCCGCGCGAGTTGACGGCGCGGCCGCTGACCCGCGCCAGGCGCGTCACCAGTAACGCGAAGGTGATGCCGGATATTTCCTGCCCCGCCTTCGGCGAGACGCGCTGCGCTTCCGAGACATTGGGTGTGCCGGGAAAATATGTCGCCGCAAATCCGTCGGCCTGCGTGTTGTTGATCTCCGGACCCATCATCATCATGCCGCGATACGACGCGCTGACGTAATAGTCGCCCGGCGTCAGTCCGAACAGCCGGAACCCGCCTTGGTCGTCGGTGCGATCGTTGCCGCCTTCGCTGCCCGAGCCGATCAGCCGGCGCGTGCCGCCCTGGAAGCCATACCGCATCGCCGCGACCTGCACGCCGGCGATCGGTTCGCCGTTGTCATCGAGGATGTGCCCCGCGATCACCCCGCCGCGTGCCAGCGTGAAGTTCAACTTGTCCGCCGCCATGCCGTCGGCGATCTCGATCGGCGTGCCCGGCTCGGTCGGACGGCGCTGGCCGTACTGGCCGGTGACATATCCGCTTTTCGTCGCGCTGATCGAATACCGCCCCGCGGGCAGGTCTTTGATCTCGTACCGGCCCTCGGCGTCGGTGCTCGTCACGCCACCACCGCCGACGTTCATCGCCATCGCGCGCACCTGCGCGCGCCGAATGGGGCCGCCCGTCCCCGCGGCAAGCACATACCCGCGAATCACCGCCGTTCCTTTCGGCGGTGTTTCACCCGGCTTGAGCGGCCGGGCCGGCGTCCGTGGCGGTTGTCCCGGCGCTGGCTGCGTTTGCGCGGGATTGATCGGTGTGAAGGTCGTGGTGGTTGTCTGGGCGACGAGCCCCGACCCGACCCCAATCACGAGTGCGAACGCGAGGACGCTTGAAGCCCGCATGGGGACCCCCGAACTTATCTGAACTTCAAACTGAAACTGTGAACTATCAACTGCCAACTTTCAACTTTCAACTTTCAACTTTCAACTTAACCCGCGAGCCACCACGCGCCCGGCATTGGCCCCCGAGCCCCCAGTAAGCCCGGTGCCGGGATGCGACCCGGAACTGCACAAGAACAGGCCGCGGATCGGCGTGCGGTACTGGCCAAACCCAAGCAGCGGACGCATGGTGAAGAACTGATCAAGCGATAGCTCGCCGTGGAAGATCTGCCCGCCGGTCAGTCCCCATCCGCGCTC
>JANOZI010000293.1:0-8155 GCA_031429375.1 Acidobacteriota bacterium
TGATTGCGATCCGTTGAGGCGGCGGCGCTGTCTTCCACGAGCCGCGTCCGGTACGAGCCGTACCACTGATGCCACAACACCGGCCGGTCGCCATCTTTCAACAGGTTCCCGATGCCGTATTTGCGGACGTGAAACGGCAACAGGTAGTGATGGCGCGGCAGCCGTTGGCCGATGCCGTAATCGAAATCGAAGTGTCGCACGCCCGCCGGCCTGGTTCCCCAAATGCCGCGGAGCCCCCATTGCGATTCAAAGGCGCGCCAGTCGAAGATCAAGAAGTTCGAGGCGGTGCAGCCCGGCGCAAACCGCAGCCAGCCGTTGGATTCGGGCCAGGGCTCGGTGCCGACGTGCTCCGGCAATCGGATGCGCTCCTCGATCCCGACGAGGTCGTAGCGGCTCTGCCTCAAGCCATCGAGGAGCGAATCGAGGCTCGACAACAACACCGTGTCGTGGTCGAGCATGCAGGCGTACTGTGTCTGGCAGCGCCCCAGCAGCCGCAAGTACGCGTCGGTGTAGCCACAATCCTCCAGGTGGTAGTCGACGCCAAACTCGCGCCGCCACGTGGCCATCTCGCCGTCGTCGCCGCCACGTTTGGACACCAGGACCGGCGCGCCGGGATGAAATTGGCGCAGCGACGCGAGGTGGACTCGCATCATCTCGTGGCCCGACCAGTACGGCGTGAGAAACGAGAGGTCGCTCATCGGCGCGACAGCTGCGACCACTTCCGCAGAAACCATCCGGGGACCAGCCAGTTGAGCGCCCAGAACGGGTGGATGCGCAGGCCTTCCTTCATGAAGCGCCACGCGCCGCCCTGGCCGAACAGCAGGCGCCGGAATCCGAATCCAAAGAGCACGCCGGCACCCTCGCGGTTGGCCCGCGCGTCGATGTCAGGAAACATTTGCTGGTAGGGCCGCACGATCTGGACGCACTCCCACACGAACTCGTCGCCGTCCTTGACCGATTTGCACGCGGGATGGTGACGGATCACGGCCACCGCGCATCGGGGTGTGGTGATGGTCGTCACCGCCAGGTAGCGCAGGGTGAATGCATAGTCCATCAGGTAATGGAGGGATTCGTCGATGTCACCGGCGGCGGCACGGTGCCGGCTCGGAAAGAACATTCCGGGCCCGCCGTGATGCTCGGTGTCCCACCACTGTGCGTAGGCATGCAGGTCATGCGGCTGCGGGCGGTGCACCTCGCGGTGGTCGCTGCCCTCGACGGTGCGGATGACGTCGCCGGCGATGATGCGGTCGGGCTCGTTGAGATGCGCTTGCGCGACGATCGCGAGGCAACCTGGCAGCAGGTAATCGTCGGTGTCGAGATGGTTGAACAGCGCCCCGGTGACTCGCGCCATCCCCTTATTGAGCGCGTGTGACTGACCGCGGTCCGATTCGGAAATCCAGTACGTGAACCAGCTCTGGTATTTGCTGATCACGTCGAGCGTGGTCCGATTACTGCCGCCGTCGATCAGGATGAATTCCAGGTCGGGATACCCTTGCAGCAACACCGACCGAATCATCTCTTCGAGGTACTGGCCGTGATTGAGCGATGCCACGACCACGCTGATGCGCGGCCACGCGGCGCCGTCCGGCAACGTGTCCGGCAGCGCCGGCGTCTCAACGGTCCACGGCCAGCCGCTGCGGCCGCCGGGCGGCGCCGGGAGCGCCTTGAGACTTGGGCAACGCATTTCGTATCATAACGTCCGCGCCCACCCTGGCACGTGGATCCCGCGCACACATGTCCATTCCGCCGGCGCTTGTCAGACGATCGCTCAGCCAGGCTCTCGGCGCCTGGCGTGACGCCCAGGCGCGATCGAGCATGATCACCGCGCGGCTGGCGCGCGCCACACGACTCGGCGCGGTCGCGGCCAGGCTACAGCGTCCTGAGGTCGCCGTGCTCGAATGCGGCAGCGGCCGCCATGCGTCCGGACTGTTTTCCGAGTTCGCCGCCGTGCTCGGCCTGCTGGATCACTACGAGCGCAACCAACACTTGTACGCCGGTGTCAGGGTTCGGTTTGGCGGCGGGCTCTATTTCGATCCGCCGTTTGGCGACAACTGGTGGGAGTACTACTTCGCGCCGCTGAACATCACCGTCAGCGCAGTTGCACCATTGCGGGTCGTCAGCCGGCACTATCACGATTGGTGCGCCAATCAGGTCGAGCAGACGCTGTCGCGCAGCCGCGGCGCAGCATTGATCGATCGTTACGTCACCGTGCAGCCGGCCGTTCACGACACGGTTGATCGATACATCGCCGGCCATTGGGATGACGCGCACATCGTCGGCGTCCATTATCGCGGCACCGACAAGGCGATCGATGCGCCACGGCTGACGTACGATAAAGTCGAGTCGGCCGTACGCGACCAGATGGGCGCGTCCGGGCGGTGCCGGATTTACCTCGCCACCGACGAGCAGGCCTTTGTGGATTTCATGCGCGCGCGCTTCCCTGAACAGCTGCTGGTCCGCGACATGTTCCGATCGGCCGACGGCCGGCCCACTGATGTCGTCAATGCCGACGGCAATTATCAGAAAGGACTGGATGCCGTCATCGATTGCCTGTTACTGGCGCGGACGCAGTTCCTCGTTCGCACGGCGTCGAACCTGAGTCTTTGCGCCACGTTGTTCAACCCTCGCTTGCCGAACGTGTTGATGAATCCGGAACGATGAGGGCCCGCGATTCGATCGGGTCGGCACGCGCCTTCGCGGCGCGGATGGTCGATCGGGCGGCGTGGTATTCGGGCGGCGCCTGGCAGCGATCACGCGTGTCGGTCCGCGACGCGCTCGCGCGCGCCGGCGTGCCGATCCAGCGGGAGTTTCTCGAGCTCGGCTGCGCCAGGGGCGTCGACGCGTCCGGCGTCTTTTCAGAGGTCACGGCGGTGCTCGGCTGCCTCGAGCACTACGAACAGCGGCCGGCGATTTACGCCGGCGTCCACGTCGATTTCAGGGACGACGGCCTGTACTATGAGCCGGCGGCCGGCCCGAACTGGTGGGAATACTATTTCGAGCCGGTGTGCGTCGGCAGCCAGGCGAGCGCAGTGTCGCGATTCGTGCCGCCCTGGCAGCATGACTTCTTCGCTGAGAAGACCGAACGGGAGATGTCCCGGCCCGCCGCCGCCAGCCTGATGGCACGCCATGTTCGCGTCAAGGCGGTGGTGCACGATCAGGTGGAGCGTTTCTGGCGCGCTCACCTGCAGGACGCCTTCGCAATCGGCATCCATTACCGTGGCACGGACAAATCAGAAGAGACGCCGCTCATGCCGTACGACGCGCTGGTGACCGCCGTGCGCAACGCGTTACCCGAGGCAAGCGCCGGATCGTGGAAGATCCTCGTCGCCACCGACGAGCAGGCCTTTCTCGATCACATGCTCAACGTGTTTCCAGGCCGGGTGCACTTTCACCAGGCACGGCGCTCCGTAGACGGCAAGCCGATTCACAAGACACCGGGCGGCGGTTTCCAGCAGGGGTTCGAGGCGGTCGTCGATTGCCTGCTGCTGTCGCGCTGCGCGCGGCTGGTTCGCACCGCGTCGAATCTGGGCCTCGTGGCCGGTTACTTCAACCCGGCGGTGCCGGTGACGCTCGTGGACCAGCAGTCATGAAGCGGCTGCGCACGCTGTACTTCGTCATCGCGAACACGGCAATTGTGGTGTTGCTGATCGAAGCCGGCGCCCACGTCGCCATCAGGACCGTTCAGTGGATCAGATCCCCTGACCTCAGCTACGCAAGACTGACGGAGCCGGCCAGGCGGAGCTACGCCCACATGACGCCCGCCGAGGTTGACGACCTGTTGCGCGTCACCGGTTCGCTGCGGTTTCGTTACGCGCCGATCGTCGGATTCGTCCAGGAAGCGACGACCTCGCGGTTCGTGAACATCGACGCCTACGGCATCAGATCCAACGGGTCGGCGCATCGCGAGATTAGCGCGATGCAGGATGCCATCTGGTTCTTCGGCGGCAGTACCACCCTCGGCTTCGGCGTCGCCGATCGTGAAACGATTCCGGCGCAACTCGAGCACATCCTGGCTCGGCCCGTGATGAACCTTGGCGTGCGGGCCCATGCCAGTCCGATGGAGAATCGGCTGCTCAATCACTACCTGCGGCTGGGTTATCGGCCTGCCGTGGCAATCTTCCTGGACGGCATCAATGAATCGTGCGACCAGGATTTGTTCGACGATGAACTGGGAAAACTGGTCGCACAGATGGCAGACGGCTACACCTGGCGATTCGGTGAGCCGGTGCTGTATGGCTACGCCAGGGTCAGCCGAAAGCTGAAACGGATGATGGGAATGGCAGTCGACCCGCCCGACATCATGACCGTCACGTGCACCGGCGCCGGCCGGCGGATTCCCCTGCGCACGATCCACGCCCGGACGATGGCCGAGCGGGGCGCGCTTTGCGGCCTCTACCGGATTGAATGCCGGACGTTCGTGCAGCCGTTTGCCGGTATCCACGGGCGCCACGACGACCCGGCGTTCGTCGCCAGTCTCGACGCGAAGTACCTGCGCGACCTCTGGGAGCACCTCGAGAGCAGCTGGCGGGACGCCGGCGCGGCCTTCGTCACCGATGCACTCGATCGCAGCCATCATCACGCCTTCGTCGACTCCGCGCACTACAGTGCGGAGGCGTGCCGGCTGATCGCGGAGGCGATCGCGCTCAAGCTGCGATGAAGCGTCGAATCGTCTCGCACACCCGCGCCACGTGTTCATCGTCCAGTCGCAAGGACGATGGCAGCCAGAGCCCGCGGGCGGAGATGTCCTCGGCAACCGGATACGACCCCGTGACGGCGAAAGCGGGTTCGGCATGCAGCGGCGGATAAACTGGCCTGCTGCCGATGCCGCGGGCATGCAAATGCTCCATGAGCGGGCGCTTCACATCCCGGTTGACGAGCACGTCGACAAACCACGGGCTGACGCTCGCCAGGTCCGTTGAAGGAATCTCGAGGCCGGGGATGCCGGCCAGCTGCTCCTGATACCGGGCGAAGATTTCACGCTTGCGTCTGACTAGATCGGGAAGCCGGCGCATCTGCTGCAACCCCACCACCGCCTGCAGATCGGTGAACTTCAAGTTCCAACCGACGCTGAGGTAGTGATCGCTGCCGCCCTCGAGCCTGCCGAAATCGCGCAGCAGGCCCATTCGCCGGTAGATCGCTTCGTCGTCTGTGAGCACGGCCCCACCCTGCCCGGTGGTCACCAGTTTCTGCGAGCTGAATGACAGGCAGCCACAATCGCCGAGCGTGCCCAGGTGTTTCCCGTCACGGAACGACCCGAGCGACTGCGCGGCGTCCTCGATGACCTTGACGCCGCGTGCGCGGCATCGCGCCACAAAGCCGGCCAGGTCCGCGGGCGAGCGGCCGTTGAGCGAGACGAACATCACGGCCCTGGTGCGCGCCGTGATCAAGGACTCGGCGAGGCGCAGATCGAGGCAGAGGGTGTCAGGCTCGATGTCCCCGAACACGACCGTCGCGCCGGCGAGAATCACTGCCGTCGCGCTCGCCGCCATGGTGAGATCAGGCACGATGACCTCGTCGTCTCGGCCGATGCCACACGCCTTCAGCGCCAGAAACAAGGCCAGCGTCCCACTGGGTGCGGCCACACAAAAGCGCGCGCCGGTGTACTCGCACAGGCTCGCTTCGAAGCGGCGCGTCTCGCGGAACTCCGTCAGCCATCCGCCCGATCGGACATAGGCGTGCACCGCGTCGGCGTCGGCCGCGGTGACGAGCGGCTCCATTTGAGGAATGTATCGGGTCACCGGGCGGCCGCGGCGGCAACAGTTTCTCTGTACCAGTCGATCGTCCAGCGCAGACCTTCGGCGATCGGCACGCGCGGCCGAAACGCCAACAGCCTGTCGGACCGCGAGGTCGAGGCGACGCGCCGCGGATCGCCGCCACCCTTCGATGCGTCGAACACGATGCGCCGCTTGAAGCCGCACAGCGTCGCGATCAATTTCACGAGCTCGGCAATCGAGATCTCGGTCCCCGACGCCAGGTTGACGAACCCCGGCGGCGACAGCCGCTCGCCGGCCAGCAAGAGGCCGTCGGCGATGTCCTCGACAAAGAGGAAATCGCGTGTCGGCGAGCCGTCACCCCAGACCACGAGGTCCTCGTCGCGGAAGCACTTGACGATGGTCGCCGGAATCACGTGCGAGCTGATGCCATCGAAGTGGTCGCCTGGCCCGTAGGCATTCGCGGCGAGCACGTTGACCACGTTCAAACCGTACTCGACGCCATACATGTCGGCGAGGTGGAGCATGTCGCGTTTGGCCTGTCCGATGCCCAGGTGCGTCGCGGCCACGGCGCCGTCGTGCACCGTTTCCTCCCGCAGCGGAACCGGCGCGGCCGCCGGGTAGGCCAGCAGGTTGCCCAGCGCCAGCACCTTCTCGACGCCCGCTTCGCGTGCCGCGTCGAGCAGGTGCAGGTTGATCAGCATGCAGTCCCGAAACTGCGATGCGGGGTGCGCGCGGCTGAAGGCGATGCCGCCGGTCGGCGCGGCCAGGTGAATGACGACGCTGCAGTTTCGGACGGCGTCGCGGCAGTTCTGCGGAAGTCGAAGATCGCAGGAGCTCGATCGCGGCACGACGAGGTCGGCGTCAGCGACACCGCGCTGCCGCAGCGCCGCGACCACCGAGCGGCCAATGAAGCCGGCGCCCCCGGTGACCAGCACGCGTCTGCCTTTCCAGAAATCCTGCGTGGGTGGGCCGCCGGTCATGCGAGATGTCCCCGGCGCCACGCGCTCAGCGGAGCGTGACCACGCGCGGCGTCGCCGTGTCGACGGTGCTGCCCGCCACCCGCGTGTGCGAGAGCCACTCCTGGCGCGCCTTCCAATAGATCCGGATGCCGCTGAATACGGCGGTCGCGACCTGGAACAACGACAGACCCGCAGCCGCGGGGGCCGGCGCGCCCGATCCCGGCACGCGCTTCAACAGCGCGCGGCCCAGGAAGCGCGCGAGTTCCATGCGGTGCCCGGGAAACTGCAGCCACAAAAACACGATGTAGGCCACCGATGAGCGCAAATCGCGGAACCGCTTGGCGCCGCGCCGCGACGGTTCGGCCGGCATCGGATGGCGCACCACGGCATCGGGGGCGTGCGTCACGCGGTAGCCGTCCGAAATCAGCGACATAAACGCGACATGCTCGTCGCCGCTGTCGAGCAGCCGTCCCCGGCCAAGCCGCTCGTCGAATCTCACGGAGCTGGTGAGCACCGATCGCCGGAACGCCATGGTGTTGCCGTCGCCGATGCGCCCGAAGCAGGCCAGCGTAAACCAATCGCGCGTGCGGCGATCGAAGCTCTGGTGAGGGCGCCCGCCGATTTCGCCCGGCGCATCCTCGTCCGACATGCGCAACGAATCGCCATGCGCCTGCATGTAACGCGTCCGGCCCGCCACCGCCGCCACCTCAGGATCGTCGAACTCGCGCGCCAGCGCCGCCAGCCACTCCGGCTCGGCGATCGCATCGTCGTCGATGAAGGCCACGATGCCGCCACGTGCCGCGCGCGCGCCAAGGTTTCTGGCGCGGGTCAGCCCGGCGACCGGCTCGCTGATGCAGGCGGCCCCATGGCGGCGGCAGATCTCGTTGACGGCCTCGGTAGCGCCGTTATCAACGACCAGAATATCGAAATGTGGATAGCGTTGATGCGCAAGCGCATCGAGGCAGGCCTCGAGCTCGAGGGGACGATCGCGCGTGCAGACGACGACGGTGACGTCTGGGACCATTATCGTTACAGGCCCTCAGAGTGTACCGAATCCCGCCGGGCGCTCGCAAGCGTCAGCGCCGATGGCGACAGCGGTCGTGATTGCCGCGTTTGTGGTCGCGGTCGCGGCCGTCGACGTCCCGGCCGTGATCGTGGTCGCGATCACCACAATCGTCATCGCCGTCATCGTCATCACGCAATTGAGTGCTGATGGTGATCGACACCGTGGCGGTGTCGCTGCCGCCGAAGCCGTTATACGCCTTGTAGGTAAAGGTCGCCGTCCCTGCCGTTTTGGGCGCGGTGAACGTAATCGTACCATCGCTATTGACCGTTGCGCTGCCCTTGCCGGGCTTGCTCACGATCGTCACGGTCAGCGGCAGGCCGTGCGCGACGTCGTTGGACAGCACCGCAATGACCTTGTTCGCGCCCGTCGCAACCCGGGCGATGTCGTCAACCGCGACGGGAGCCGGCGGCGGGGTC
>JANOZI010000294.1:0-1991 GCA_031429375.1 Acidobacteriota bacterium
CTTTAGACTCGCCGACAGATGACGATTCGATCCGCGACTGCCGCCGATCGCGCGTTCGTGCTCGCGCTTGCGGATCGCCTGGCGTCGTTCGAGGTTCCAGTGTGGCGCTCGAAGGCCGAGCGCGAAGCCTCTACGACCGGCGCGGTACACAGAGGTCTTTTTTTGAAGAATGTGTTCCGTGGTTCCGTGTTTCTGTGCTTCCGTGTGATGCATTTCGCATCTAGAATTCGCCCAGTATGAATTTCCGAGTCGTTGTCTTTGTGTTCGCGTGTTTTGTGCCACTCGCCGCGCAGGCGCCGCAACAGTTCGACGTCATCATCAGGAACGGACGCGTGCTCGATGGCACCGGCAATCCCTGGTACCGCGCCGACATTGGCATCACCGGCGACCGCATCCGCGCCATGGGCAACCTGTCGGGCGCGACGGCGAAAATGGTGATCGATGCGAAGGACCGCTTTGTCACGCCCGGCTTCATCGACGTCCACTCGCACGCCGGCGGTGGCCTCGCGACCGAAGGCCTGAAGCATGGGCAGCCGCTGCTCGCGCAGGGGCTGACCACCGTGTTCGTGAATCCGGACGGCGGCGGCCCCGTCGACCTCGCGGCCCAGCGCGCGACGTACACGCGCCAGCGCATCGGCACCAACGTCGGCCAGTTCGTGCCGCATGGCTCAATCCGCCAGGCGGTCATGGCCATGTCGGATCGCGATCCCGACGCGACCGATCTCGCCAAAATGGTCGAGCTCACGCGCCAGGGGATGGCAGCCGGCGGCGTCGGGCTGTCGAGCGGGTTGTACTACGCGCCGGGCAGTTACTCGAAGACCGCCGAGGTCGTCGCGATGGCGCGGGCGACCGCCCCGTACGGCGGCGTCTATTCGAGCCACATCCGCGACGAGGCCGATTACACCATTGGCGTCGTGGCCGCGGTGCAAGAGGTCATCACTATCGCCGAGCAAGGCGGCGTCATCGGCGTCGTCTCACACATGAAAGCGCTCGGGCCGGCCAGCTGGGGGTTGTCGACAACCCTGATTGGCAACATCGAAGCGGCGCGCACGCGGGGCGTGCAGGTGTTTGCCGATCAATATCCTTATGAAGCGAGCGGTACCGGGATTGTCGGCGCACTGATGCCGCGCTCCGCACAGGTCGGCGGGCGTGACGCGATGATGAAGCGGATGCTCGGCGAGCTGCGCCCCGAGATTCGTGCCGCCGTCAAAGACAACATCGCGCGCCGCGGCGGCGCCGACACGCTCGTGATCAGCCGCTACTCCGCCAATCCGTCGTTCGAAGGGCAACGCCTGTCGGACCTGGCAGCCAAAGCCGGCGTCCCGCCCGAAGAATACGCGCTACAGCTGCTCGAGAAGGGCGATGCCAGCCTGGTCTCGTTCAACATGTCCGAGGGCGACATCGAGGGCATCATGCGCCAGCCGTGGACCATGACGTGCACCGACGGCGACCTGGTGCCGATGGGACAGGGCAAGCCGCATCCGCGCGCCTACGGCGCGTTCGCGCGCAAGTTGAAGCGCTACGTGCGCGAGCGCGGCACGGTCGACATCGCGAGCGCCATCCGATCGATGACGACGCTGCCCGCGACGGTCTTCGGATTGAAGGATCGCGGGCAGCTGCGCCCGGGCGCGTTTGCCGACATCCTGGTGTTCGATCTGTCGAAGGTGAACGACGCGGCCACGTACGTGGATCCGCACCAGCTCGCTGAAGGGATCGACGACATCCTCGTCAACGGCGAACTGGTGCGGCGTGAGGGGAAGTTCACGTCCGCGCTGGCCGGGCGCGTGCTGACGCCCGAGCGGCGATAGCGCCTAATAAACGATCTCGAGCTCCGGATCCAGCAGCTTGGTACGGTTCGACCCATGTACCAAATAGATCGTGTACTTGAAATCGCCGGGATCGACTTCCGTACTCTTTTTGATTTTTTCGTGCACGAATTGGTTGACATTCCCCTGCGACCGAACCGTTTGTGTTTGGAAGGGATACTGACC
>JANOZI010000295.1:0-12423 GCA_031429375.1 Acidobacteriota bacterium
TGCGCGCGGGCGGCTACACCCCGGGAGTCGCCACCGCGCCTTTTCTGTTCGCCCTTGCGCTCTACCTGGCAATGCAGCTGCGCGCGAATCCCACGAGGCGCGTGAGCGCCGGGTCCCAGGAGCGAACAATGTGAGCGACTCCCACGAGGGGTGCAAGCCCGAGTCGCACGAGCGCGTTGAAGACAGGCGCGAGTCCTACCGTTCCGCCACTTCCATGTAAATGCGGTGAATCTTCGCCACGCTCTGCGCCCAGGAGAACTGCCGGGCGCGCGCGAGGCCGCGGCTGATCAGGTCGGCCCGGACATCCTCGTCGTTGACCGCCCGCTTGATGCCGTCAGCAATCGCGTCGGTATCGTGCGGATCCACCAGCAGCGCCGCGCCGCCGGCCACCTCCGGCAGCGACGAGACGTTGGAGGTGACGACCGGCGTGCCGCAGGCCATTGCCTCGAGCGGCGGCAGGCCAAACCCTTCGTACAGCGACGGAAACACGAACGCGCGCGCGAGCCGATAGAACGCGGCCAGGGTCTCTTGCGGCTGGAACCCCAGGAAGCGCACCTGCTTGTCGAGCTTGTGGCGATGCACCGCCTGCCGCATGGCCGGATAGCGCGACAGCTCGTCGCCGATGATCACCAGCTTGAGGTTGTCGGGGCCGGCGCCGCGGGCGCGGCCGAACGCATCGATCAGCCGCTCGATGTTCTTGTGCGGCTTGATGTTGCCCACATACAGAATGAACGGGTGGTCGAGCTGGTAACGCTGGCGCACCAGGTCCATCCGCGTGGCGTCGGCCGGGCCGAGAAACCGCTCGTCGATCGCGTTGTGGCTGACCGACACCTTCTCGGGCTTGACGTCGAAGAAGCGCAGGATGTCGCGCTTCGATGCCTCAGACACGGTCAGGATCTGATCCGCCTTCCGTGTCGCGCCCCACATCGACGCCTTGGCATAAACATAGGCCAGCTTGCTCGGCAGGTACTGCGGGAACATCAGGTGAATGCAGTCGTGGATGGTCACGACCGAACGGCAGCCAATCGCCGGCGGTAGCACGTAGTGCGGCTCATGCACGAGCCTGACGCGCTCGCGCGCCAACGCGATGGGAATCTTGATCTGCTCTTCGATCGAATAGGTCGGCGCCGACTCCGGCACCATCCGGAAGTTACGGCCCAGCACGTCGCCCGACTCCACATCGTCGGGGCGGCACAGCACCACGTACTCGTTCGCCTGATCGAGACGCGACAGCTCGATCAGGATGTTGCGGATGTAGGTGCCGATGCCGAAGTCGCGCAGTTTTCGCGCGTCGATCGCGATTCGCATGGACGTTTAGTCGGAATACGGCTTGCCGGTGAGCTTCAGGTAGAGCCGGAACAGCCCGGCCCAGCGCGGCAGGTGCTTGTCGTAGTATGCCACCTGGCTCTTGCGCCGCTTACGGTCGGTTTCAGGATTGCGCGCCGCCGAGCGGCCGCGGTGATGCAGCACTTCCGCCGCGGCGACATACAGGATGGTGCGCCCGCGCTGGCGCATCTGCATGCACAGGTCGACGTCTTCCGTGTACATGAAATAACGCTCGTCGAGCAGGCCGACCGCTTCGAGATCGGGCCGGCGGATCACCATGCACGCGCCGCTCACCCATGCCACTTCGCGGGCTTGCCGGCTGAGTTTGTCGATCTGCCGCACGTAGCGCCGCACCTTCCGGTGGTAGAGGCTCGAGAGCATTTTCTGCTTGAGGTCGTTCCACGGTCCGAGCGGCGGGCCCCACGACAGTTCCGGGAAACCCCGCTCGTTCAGCAGCCGGGCGCCGCCGATGGCCGCGTCCGGATGCCCCGCCAGGCCGCGCACCAACGTCTGGATGGCGCCGGGTGGCGCCACCGTGTCGGGATTCAGCAGCAACACGTACTCGCTCTTGGTGGCGCGGATCCCGAGGTTGTTCGCGCGCGAGAACCCGAGGTTGCCGCCGGCCTCGATCACCTGCACCCCCGGAAAACGCCGCCGCACGAGGTCCGCCGTGCCGTCGGATGAAGCGTTGTCGACCACGGTGATCGTGGTCGGGAACGGCTCGGTATGCCCGACCACCGAATCCAGGCAGAGCACGATCTCATCCGCCGAGTTGTAGGTGACGATGATGATGGCGACGGAGGGACGGTTATCGAACACCGGCGCCCTCCTCGATGGCGTGCAAGGTTGCCGCCGCGGCAGCCGGCCACTGGTAGCGCGCCAGCACGCCCGGCGCGTGTTGAAGAACCGCATCGCGCGACGCGCCGTCACTCAGAAAGTCGCATAACGCGGCGACCAGCGGATCAGACATGTCGGCGGCGGGAACGTAGCGCGCGGCCGGCCCGCACGTTTCACGCGCGATCGGCGTGTCGAGCAACACCGGCGGAATGCCCGAAGACAGCGCTTCGAGCGGTGTCAACCCGAAGCCTTCGTATTCCGACAGGAACGCGAAGGCCGACGCCCGCGAGTAAAGATCTCGCAGCGTCGCCTCGTCCACGTACGACCGGATGCTGATGCGATCGGCGTGGCGGGCCTCGCGCCGCTTCGCCTCGAGATCGATGTGCGGCACGGTGCGATTCTCGCCGACGATCTCCAGCCGGGCGGATGGCACGCGATCGACGATGCGGTCGAAGCTCGCGATCAGTTGGTCGACCCGGCGTCGTGCAAACACAGAGCCCACGTATAGCACGATCGGTTCGCGTGCCGGGGGTTCCTCACGAGGGTTTCCGCCTTCGCTCGCGAATGTTCCACCGAGCTTCGGCGGGACCTCGCCGTTGCGGCCTTCGGCCGCGGAGGGGGGCGTCTCGAGGGTTCCAGACGAGGGTTCCGCGCGACGGATCCCCAGGGGGATCACGCGAACGTTCGATTCGGGCAGGCCGATGTGTTTGACGATCTCCGACTTCGAGAACAGCGAATCGGTGATCACGACGCGGGCGCGCCGCGCCGACCACGTGGTGAGGAGCCGGCGCCGCGTGCCTTCGCGGTACGAAAACCACTCGGGCCGCGCGAAGAACGACACGTCATGGACGGTCAGTACCGTGGGCGCCGGCGCCGTCAGCGGAGCGGTATAGCCTGGCGCGAACAGCACATCGGGACGGTCGCGCGACAACGCCCGCGCGAAGGTCCACTGCTCCCAGGCACTGCCGCCGTTGCCGCCGAGCACGCGGATCGAATCCGACCACGGCGCGCCGACCGTCGGACGCTCGTGCGCATACAGAGTCCAGCCATGACGGGTGGCCTCCGGATCGTTGGCCCACTCGGCGAGCAGCTCGCTCAAGTAGCGGCCCACCCCCGTCGGGCGCCCGCACAACTCCCGCGCGTCAACCCCGATGCGCATGGACGTTCATGGCCGATGCGTAGGCCGCCCGCGCCGCCCGCGCGCACGCCGGCCAGTTGTAGCGGGCCGCCTGCTCGAGGCCGAGGCGTGCGGCACGCTCCGCCTGCCGATCGTCCAGCAGGGTCGTCATTCGAGCGGCCATGCCTTCGACATCGTCCGGGTCAACCGGGTCAGCCGCCGGTCCTGCCACCTCGGGCAGCGATCCGCGTGATGACACGACCACCGGAACCCCGCACGCCATGGCTTCGAGCACGGGCAGGCCAAAGCCTTCTTCGTACGACGGCAACACCAGCATTCGCGCCTCGGCATAAAGCGCACGGCGTCGCGCCTCGTCCACGTACCCGGTGATCTCCACGTGCCCCGCCAGCGGCGGTTCTTTCAGTCGCGCTTCCCATTTCGCCGACACCGGCGTCGTGTGTCCGGCCAATGTCAGAGGCGGCGCATTCGGCACGCGCGCCCGCAACACCGTGTAGGCGTCGAGCAGCGTGCCGACATTTTTTCTGGCGGAAAGCGTGCCGACGAACAGAATCCGGTGGCCGCGCGATCCGGCACGGCGCTGGATCACGTCGCCGGCCCAGGGCGGCGCCCCGGGCGGGCAGACGTGAACGCGTTCCGGCGCGAGTCCGAGCTCCCGCATGACCTCGGCGGCCGCGTACTGCGACGAGACGACCACGGCATCGGCGCGCGCCGCATGCGATCGTGCCAGCTCCGGATAGTCGCGCCGAATTTCCGCTGCCATCTGCTCGGGATGCTTCAAAAAATCCAGATCGTGAATGGTGACGACCTGGGCCGCGCCTCGAGCCGGAATCAGCATCGGGCTTTGGCTGTGCACGACGTCACAATCGCCCGCCAACAACTCGACCGGCGGCCATTCCAACCGGTTCCACAACCACAACAGCAGGCGAACTGGAATGTAGCGGTCGACGATGCGCGCGGCTGGCATTTCAAATGCAAGAGCCGGAGCCGGCCGGTCTTTCCATGAGCTGGAAAACAGCACGATCTCGTCTGATGAGGGCGGATTCGTGGGCGCTGAGAGGGCCCTGGCCAACTCGTGCACGAACTCGCCGACACCGGTTCGCTCGCGCAACGCCGGGCGGTAATCGACGAGGATCCGCACGCCGAAAGAGTACCACAAGTAACGACAAGTCCTTGTGGTTCAGTATGTTGACAGCATAATACACGGATGATACGCTGTCGTGTTTTGGGGGCTCAATGAAGATCGCGGTGGTAGGGACCGGGTATGTCGGGTTGGTGTTAGGCGCCTGCCTGGCCGAGTCAGGGAACGATGTGACGTGTGTGGACAAGGATGCCGCCAAGGTGCGCATGTTGAGGCGCGGCAAGGTCCCTATCTATGAGCCTGGACTGGAAGAGCTGGTCAAGCGGAACAAGGCTGAAGGCCGGTTGATCTTTACTACCGAGCTGCCGAAGGCCGTGCGGACGGCCGAGGTCGTGTTCATCGCCGTGGGCACGCCGCAGGGTGAAGACGGCTCGGCCGATCTCCGGCATGTCATGGGCGTGGCCGGCGAGATCGCGCGCGCGATGAACGGCTACAAGGTCATCGTCAACAAGAGCACCGTGCCGGTCGGCACTTCCGAGAAAGTGCGCGAGGTGGTGCGGCGCGAGACCACGCATCCGTTCAGCGTGGTGAGCAACCCCGAGTTCCTGAAGCAGGGCGCGGCGGTCGACGACTTCATGAAACCCGATCGCGTCGTCATCGGCGCGGAGGATCCTCGCGCGGCCGAGTTGATGGTGAAGCTGCATCAGCCCTTCACCCGCACCGGCGCACCGATCATGGTGATGGACTGCGCCAGCGCCGAGCTGTCGAAGTACGCCTCCAATGCGTATCTGGCGACCAAGATCTCGTTTATGAACGAGATCGCCAACGTCTGCGACCTGTTCGGCGCCGACGTCGACCGGGTGCGCCAGGCGGTGGGCGCCGATCGCCGCATCGGCACCTCATTTCTCTTTCCGGGTGTCGGCTACGGCGGCAGCTGCTTTCCAAAGGACGTGAAGGCGGTCACCAAATTTTCGGCCGACAAGAAGTACGACTTCAAGATCCTGAAAGCGGTCGATGCCGTCAACGAGAGCCAGAAGCGGCTGCTCGTCAAGAAGATCGAAGCGCATTTCGGATCGCTCAAGGGCAAGACGATCGCGGTGTGGGGGCTGGCGTTCAAGCCCAAGACCGACGACATGCGCGAGGCGCCGTCGATTCCGATCATCGAAGCGCTGCTCGCCAAGGGTGCGAAGATCCAGGCCTACGATCCGGAAGCGATGAAGATCGCGAAGAGCATCTTCGGATCGAAGATCACTTACATGTCGAAGAACTACGATGCGCTCAAAGGCGCCGATGCCCTCGCGGTGATCACGGAGTGGCAGGAGTTCCGCGAGCCCGACTTCGCGCGCATCAAGAAGCTGATGCGGACCCCGGTGATCTTCGACGGCCGCAACATCTACCAGCGCGATGCGATGACGGCCCAGGGCTTCACCTACTTCTCGATCGGACGCTGACGTGGCGCGTGTAGTCGTCACCGGCGGCGCGGGCTACATCGGCAGCCACGCGGTGCGCGCCCTGGTCGATGCCGGGCACGCCGTGGCGGTGATCGACGACCTGTCGGCGGGCCACGCGGAAGCCGTGCCCCACGGCGTGACGCTGACGCGGAGCGCCATTCACGACGGCGAGGCGGTGCGCCGGGTGCTGGCCGACCATCAGGCCGACGCCGTGATGCACTTCGCGGCGTGGCTGGACGTCGGCGAGTCGGTGCGCAAGCCGCACGAGTATTACCAGAACAACGTGATTGGCACCCTGGCGGTGCTCGACGCGATGCGCGACGCCGGGGTCAAGCGGTTCGTGTTTTCCTCCACCTGCGCCGTCTACGGCGAGCCCGCCTCGGTTCCGATCGTCGAGACGCTGCCCAAGCAGCCGATCAACACCTACGGCGAAACCAAGCTGGCCATCGAGCGCGCGCTGCCGCACTTCGAGGCCGCGCATGGCCTCAAGTGGATCGCGCTGCGGTACTTCAATGCGGCCGGGGCGCATCCGGATGGCACGATCGGCGAGGATCACGGGCACGAGATTCACCTGATCCCGCTGGCGATCCGCGCCGCGACCGGCGGACCCGGGCTGCGCGTGTTCGGGGAAGACTATCCGACCCCCGATGGCACCTGCCTGCGCGACTACATTCACGTCTGCGACCTGGCCGACGCGCATGTGCGCGCGCTGGCCGCGCTCGAGCGCGGTGCGCCCTCAGCCGCATATAACGTCGGCACCGGGACACCGCATTCCGTCAAATCGGTCGTCGAAACGGTCGGCCAGGTGGTCGGTCGGCCGGTGGCGTGGCAGCCGGCGCCGCGGCGTCCCGGCGACCCCGCGGTGCTTTATGCGGCCAGCGATCGCGCCCGCGCCGAGTTGGGCTGGTCGCCGCGCTATCCTGAGCTGGAGGTCATCGTCCGACACGCATGGCAGTGGCATTCGACCCATCCGAGGGGGTACTAGCGGCGTGTACGCTCGATATCCAAAGCGGGCCGTTCCTACGGAACGGCCCCAGTACCTTCGATGAGCCGCAATGTTCGATACGTTCCATTACGTTGATACGCTCCACTAGTGGGGTATAGGGTGTCAGACACCGATTCCTGATGAACGCTTTTCTGCGCCTTCTCCGCTACGCGGCCCCGCACCGGGCCGTGATCGCCGGCGCCGCGCTGGCGATGATTGTGTACGGGGCGTCGTCTGCGGCGATGGCGTATCTGATCAAACCCATCATCGACACGGTGCTGCCGTCGGGCGACGACCTGGGCTTCATCGCCGCCGCCATCGTGGCGGCGTACTTCCTCAAAGGCCTGAGCGGTTATTTCGCGAATTACCTGATGGAAGGCCTCGGCCACCGCGTGGTGATGGTGGTCCGCAACCAGTTGTTCCGCCACCTGCTCGATCAATCCGCCGCGTTCTTCGCGCGCCGCACCGCGGGGCAGTTGCTGTCGCGCATCAACAACGATGTCGGCCTGGTGCAGCGCGCGGTGTCGGAAACGATCGGGGACCTGGCGCGCGAGTCGCTGACGCTCGTCGGGTCGGCCGCGCTGCTGTTCTATTACGACGCCAAGCTCGCGCTGTTGTGCATGACCGCGACACCGCTCGTGGTGTATCCCCTGGTGCGCTTCGGCAAGCGCGTCCGCACGGTGACGCGCTGGAGCCAGGAGGCGCAGGAGCACATGTCGCATGTCGCCGGCGAGGCGTTTACCGGCCACCGCATCGTCAAGGCCTTTGGCGCGGAGGGGCGCGAGGGCACGAAGTTCGAGCGCGCCTCGTCGGCGCTGTTTCGCACCAACCTGAAGGTCACGCGCATCCTGTCGATGCTGCCGCCCCTGATGGAGTTCCTGGGCGGCCTCGCCATCGCCGGCGCGCTCTGGTACGGCAGCCGCGAAATCGCGCAAGGCCGGCTGACCGCCGGCGAGTTCACGTCGTTTGTCGCCGCGCTGTTCCTGATGTACGGGCCGATCAAGAAACTGTCGCGCGTGAACGCCAACCTGCAACAGGGGGTCGCGGCATCCGAGCGGATCTTCGAGCTGCTCGATACCCACACCGAGGTCACGGAACAACCGGGCGCGACCCCGCTGGCGCCGTTTGCCGGCGCGATCGAGTTCCGCGACGTCAGTTTCGGCTACGAAGACGGCCACGGGCGCAGTACGCTGCGCGGCGTGTCGTTCAGCGTCCGCGCCGGACAGATGATCGCCATCGTCGGCCGCAGCGGCGCCGGCAAGACCACGCTCGTCAACCTGCTGCCGCGGTTCTTCGACGTGACGCGCGGCGCGATACTGATCGACGGCCGCGACATCCGCGACGTCACGCTGGTCTCGCTGCGCGCGCAGATCGGCATGGTGACGCAGGAAACCGTGCTGTTCGACGACACCATCGCCGCCAACATTTCATACGGCACACCCGGCGCGTCGCCCGCGGCGATCGAAGCCGCCGCGCGGGCCGCCAACGCGCACGACTTCATCGTCGCGCAGCCCGCGGGGTATCAGACCACCATCGGCGAGCGCGGCCAGCGGCTGTCGGGCGGACAGCGCCAGCGGCTGGCGATTGCGCGGGCGCTGTTGAAGAACTCGCCGATCCTGATCCTGGACGAGGCCACCTCAGCCCTCGATTCGGAGTCGGAGCGGCTCGTGCAGGATGCGCTGGCCACGCTCATGCTCAACCGCACGTCGTTCGTGATCGCGCATCGGCTCTCGACCGTGCAGCGCGCCGACGCCATCATCGTGCTTGAACGCGGGCACATCGTCGAGATTGGCAGGCACGACGAGCTGGTGGCGCGGCCCAACGGCGCCTACGCGCGGCTGCACGAAATGCAGCTGCTCGAAACGGCCGAGGCGAAAGAACTCCGGACAGAAGGCCGGCGGCAGAAGGCAGAAAGCGCCCTATGATCAAGAGCATGACCGGCTTTGCCTCGCTCACGCGCGACGATGAGCGTGGCACGATCGGGGTGACGGTGCGGGCGGTGAACCACCGCTTTCTGGATCTGCAACTACGGATGCCGCCGGCCATCGCCGAGCTCGAGGCGCGGGTGCGTGCGATCGTGCAGAAGCGCGTCGGCCGTGGCCGCGTCGAGGTGAGCGTGTCGCTGCAGTTGCGGCAGGTGTCGGCGCCGCACATCGAGCTGAACGACGACTTCGCCAGGGCGCTGGCAGCCGCGATGGACGAGGCGCGCGACCGCGGCCTGGTGACCGGCGCGCTGACACCGGGCGACCTGTTGCGGCTGCCGCAGGCGCTCAGCATTCGCGAGCGATCGCCCGAAGCGCTTGGCATCAGCGAATCGCTGGCGCCGGTCGTCGACGAGGTCATCGAGACGGCGATCGATCAGCTGGAAACCATGCGGGTGCGCGAGGGTGAACACCTGCGGAAAGACCTCGACACGCGCAAGACGCTGCTGGCGGAATTGATCGCCCGGATTGCGGCGGCGGCGGAGGCCGGACGCCAGGCCCTGGAGGCGCGGCTGCTGGAGCGCGCGCGCGAGCTCGCCGGAGCGCTGCCGATCGACCAGGCCGCGCTGTCGCAGGAAGTGGTGCGGGTGGCGCAGCGCTCCGACATCAGCGAAGAGGTGACGCGCTTCCACGGCCACCTGGCGCACTGGGACGCGCTCGCGGAGAGCCCGGAACCCTGCGGCCGCAAGCTGGATTTTCTGCTGCAGGAAATGAACCGCGAGGTGAACACGATCGGGTCGAAGGCCGACGGCCTGCAGGTGTCGGAAGTGGTGATCGAGGCGAAGGCCGAAATGGAGAAGATGCGGGAGCAGGTCCAGAATGTCGAGTAGTACCGACCGTGGCCTGTTGTTCATCATCTCGGCCGCGTCGGGCACCGGCAAGACGACGCTGGCCGAGCGGCTGGTGCAGATTCTGCCCAACCTGCGCATGTCGCGGTCGTATACGTCGCGGCCGGCGCGGGCCGGCGAGCGCACCGGGGTCGACTTTAATTTCGTCAGCCGCGACGTGTTCGAAGCGATGATCGCCCGCAACGAATTCGTGGAGTGGGCCAACGTGTTCGGCAACCTCTATGGCACGGCGCGCGCCGACACCGAGGCGCTGCTCGCGTCGGGGCAGGACGTGGTGCTGGTGATCGACGTGCAGGGCGCCAAGCAGGTCAAGGCGAGCGGCGTCGACCAGACCTCGATCTTCGTGCTGCCGCCGTCGTTCGAGATTCTCGAGCGGCGCCTGCGCGGGCGCAGCGCCGACAGCGAGGCCGATATGCAGCGCCGGCTGGCGGCGGCGCGGGCCGAGGCGGGCTGTTACGTGGATTACGACTACGTCGTGATCAACGATCGACTCGAGCCGACCGTGGTGCGGCTGCAGGAGATCATCGCGGCTGAGCGGTCGCGGATGCATCGCATGACCCCGGTCGCGGAAGAGATCATTGACACCTTTCGAGTGCAGAGTTGAGAGTTAAGAGTTCAGAGTAAAGAGTTACGAAATGGCCTTCATAGCGCTCGGCGTGACCGGCGGGATCGGCGCCTACAAGGCAGTCGAGATCGCGCGCGGCCTGCAGAAGAATGGCCACGACGTGGTGGCCGTGATGACGCGCGCGGCGCGCCGCTTCGTCGGCCCCCTGACCTTCGAGGCGATCACGCGGCGCGAGGTCATCACCGACCAGTGGAAGCCGGGCGCCAACGCCGGAACGGGGTCACCGCGAGGCACGCCTGCCGAGCGGGGTGGCGTCGAGCACATCGCGATCGCCTCGACCATCGACCTGCTGCTGGTGGCGCCGGCTACCGCCAATACGGTGGCGAAGTTCACGCACGGCCTCGCCGACGACTTTCTGTCGGCGCTCTACCTCGCCACTCGGGCGCCGGTGCTGCTGGCGCCGGCGATGAACAGCCACATGTTCGATCATCCGGCCGTGGTGAAGAACCTCGAAACGCTGCTGGCGCGCGGCGTCCACATCGTCGATCCGGGTTCGGGCTACCTGGCGTGCGGCTGGATCGGCAAAGGCAGGCTCGCCGAGCCCGACGAGGTCGTGGCCGCGGCCGAGCAAGTGCTCAGGGCAACTCGATCAGAGCCTGTCGCGCCGAAGCCTGTGGGCGAAGGCGGGCCGAAGCCCTTGGGCGAAGGCGGATCAAGCCTGGCGGGGCGCCGTGTCCTGATCACGGCGGGCCCGACGTACGAAGACATCGATCCGGTGCGATACGTCGGCAATCGATCGAGCGGCCGCATGGGCTACGCGCTGGCGGCCGAAGCGCTGCGCCGCGGCGCGGCCGTGACGCTGGTGACCGGCCCGAGCCACTTGCAGCCGCCGCACGGCGCCGCGGTCATCAAGGTGCGCAACGCCGCCGCGATGCACGAGGCCGTGATGGCGCGAAGCGCGGATCAGGACGTCGTGATCATGGCGGCGGCCGTCGCTGACTACACGCCGGTCGAGAAGGCGCCCCAGAAGGTCAAGAAGGCCGACGGCGAGCTGACGATCGCGCTGCAGCGCACCAGGGACATTCTCGGCGATGTCGGACAACTGCGGTCGCGCGCGCAGGGCCGGCCGGTGCTGGTCGGCTTTGCGGCGGAAACCGAGAACGTGGTCGAGCACGCGCGGATCAAGCTGCAGAAGAAGCAGGTCGATCTGGTGGTGGCCAACGACGTGTCACGAGCCGATGCCGGGTTCGACGTCGACACCAACGCCGTCACGCTCGTCTCGGCCCAGGGCGCCGAGGAGGTGCCGCTGCAGAGCAAGAGTGCAGTCGCCGCGCGCGTGCTCGATCGGGTCGAGCAATTGCTCGCCGCACAAGCGAACAACGTCCCGGCCCAGGCCTGATCGATGTCTCGCGAGCTGGCGGATCATCTTCAGTACTACGCCGAGCTCGGTGTGACCGGCATCAGCCGCGATCCGAAGTGGCGGACCCGCACAGTCGATACCCGCACAGTGTCTGACACCCTCGGTGAGCCGCGCACCAATGAACCTGTTGTCGCGCAGCTCGAGACTCGGGTGTCAGACACTTTGGACGCCATTAAACTCGACATCGGCGTGGCGTGCACGCGGTGCAAGCTGTGCACGCTCGGCCGCAACCAGATCGTCTTCGGCGTCGGCCACGCCAGGGCGCGCCTGATGTTCGTCGGCGAAGCGCCGGGCGAAGAAGAAGACAAGCGCGGCGAGCCGTTCGTCGGCAAGGCCGGCCAGCTGCTGACCAAGATCATCGAGGCGATCGGCCTGACGCGCGAGCAGATCTACATCGCCAACGTGATCAAGTGCCGGCCGCCCGGCAACCGCAATCCCGAGCCCGATGAAGTTGCGGCGTGCGAGCCGTTCCTGTTCCGGCAGATCGACGCCATCCAGCCCAAAGTGATCGTGCCGCTCGGCAAGTTCGCGGCGCAGTGCCTGCTGAAAACCGCGGACCCGATCACGCGCCTGCGCGGGCGCACCTTCGAATACCGCGGCGCCACCTTGATTCCGACCTTTCATCCCGCCTATCTCCTGCGCAACCCCTCCGCCAAGCGCGAGGTGTGGGAGGACATGAAGAAGGTCCGCTCGATTCTTCTAAACGAAGACTAGGACCGAAAATGCCTCACACAGAAACACCGAAACACCCCTCGACAAAGCTCGGGGCAGGCGGAAACACAGACATTCTGTT
>JANOZI010000296.1:0-4611 GCA_031429375.1 Acidobacteriota bacterium
CGCGCCCGAGGCCGACGAAGATTGCGCGGCTGATCAGCGCGTGCCCGATCGACACCTCATCCAGGTGCGGCAGATCCTTGAACATCGTCAGATTGCGTAAATCGAGGTCGTGACCGGCGTTCACACCCACGCCGAGATCGAACGCCAGGTTAGCCGTCGTCACGTACTGATCGAAACTCGCCGCGGCCGCGGCCGGTCCGCGGTCAAACGCCTTGGCGAACGGCTCGGTGTAGAGCTCGACGCGATCGGCGCCCATCGCCTTGGCCCACTTGATCGCCGCCGGCTCGGGGTCCACGAACAGCGCCACACGCACGCCGGCGGTCTTCAACGCGCCGATGATCCCGGCAAGTACATCGCGTGGCGTATCCGCCGGCCAGCCGGCCTGGCTGGTGACCTCTCCCGGCAGCACCGGCACGAGCGTGCACTGGTCGGGCTTGACCGCGAGCACGAGATCCAGGAACCCGGGCCGCGGATCGCCTTCGATGTTGTATTCGACGCGCCCTCGCAGCGGCGCCAGTTCCTCCGCGATCGCATAAACGTCGGCGGTGGTGATGTGACGCGCGTCGGCGCGCGGATGCACGGTAATGCCCGGCGCGCCCGCGTCGATGCAGGTGCGAACCGCTTCGATCACCGACGGCTGCGTCCCGCCGCGCGAGTTGCGCACGGTCGCCACCTTGTTCACGTTGACGGAAAGTTTAGGCAAGATGCTCTTTCACGACGCCCGCGATCTCCTCGGCCCATGAGCGTATGCTGTGCTTGTCTTTGCCCTCGATCATGATCCGCAGCAGCGGCTCGGTACCCGAGTAGCGCACCAGCAACCGGCCGCTGCCCTCGAGCTGTTCTTCAACCCGCCTCATCGTCGCGGCAATGGCCGGCACGGTTTCCAGATCGGTCCTCTGCCTGACGCGCACGTTGACCAGCACCTGGGGATACGTGACGAGCGCTCGCGCCAGCTCCTCGAGATCCTTGCCCGACTCGATCATGATGCGCAGCACGTTGAGCCCGGTCGCAATGCCGTCGCCGGTAAACAGGTGATCGGAAAAAATGATGTGGCCCGATTGCTCGCCGCCGATGGCCGCGCCGCGCTTGACCATCTCTTCCATCACATACTTGTCGCCCACCGCCGTGCGCACCAGCGCAATGCCGCGGTCGCGCAACGCGATCTCCAGGCCGATGTTGCTCATCACGGTGGCCACCACCGCATCGCCGGCAAGCTTACCTTCGTCTTTCAGGTGGATCGCCCCCATCAACAGCACGGCGTCACCGTCGACGATCCGGCCGCGATGATCGACGAACAGGGCGCGATCGCCGTCGCCGTCGAAGGCGATCCCCATGCGCGCCCCGGAGCCGACCACCTCGCGCGACAGCGTGTCGAGATGCGTCGAGCCGCAATCGAGGTTGATGTTGCGGCCGTTCGGGGCGACGCCGATGGCGTTCACGTCGAACCCAAGCGACCGCAGAAACGCCGGCGCCATCGCCGCCGTCGCGCCATTGGCGCAGTCCACCACGATCGGCGACCCCGCCATCGGACCCGCATCATCCAGGATCAGCTCGAGGTGCTCGAGATAATGCGCCGACAGGTCCTGTCGCTCGATCACCCCGGCCTGCGCGGGAACCGACCACGACGGGTCGGCGACCATGTGCTCGATCGCGGCCTCGACCGCCTCGGTAATCTTCGCGCCCGAGCCCGAGAACACCTTGATGCCGTTGTCTTCGTAGGGATTGTGCGACGCCGAGATCACGATCCCGGCGTCAAATCCCTCGGTGCGCGCCAGGTAGGCAATGGCCGGCGTCGGCACAACACCGGCGCTGACCACGCTCGCGCCTTCGCTGCTCAGTCCGCGAGCGAGCGCCTCTTCGATCCACGTTCCGGATTCCCGCGTGTCGCGCCCGATCACGAACCGCATCGACGGCTGGCCAGCGCCCTGCCGTGAGCGGGCAGCGGCGTTTTCGCCGGTGCGAGTCGAACGGACCAGCGCCGCGCCGACACGGGCGATGGTTTCAGCCTCGAGCGGCGCACTGCCCGCCGTGCCGCGAATTCCGTCAGTTCCGAATAGCTTCATGGTTGTTTGGCTGCAATCGTTACGGTGACCACCGCAGACTGCGGCGAGCGCAACCTGAGGCTCGCATCGGGAACGCCGATGGTCACGCTTTCCTTTACCGGCCGGTTTTCGTTCGCCACCGATACCGGCTCAGTGACGGCGCTCTGCAGCCGCCTGAGCGCGTTTTCGGGACCGGTCACCTCGACCGTCTGCGGCTCCGTCGTCACCTTCGTGACTTCGAACCCATCGGCCGGCTTGCCTTCGATCACGGGCTCGATCGGCACGACGCGAAAGCCCGTCATTTCGAATTCCACCGTCAGCGTCGACGGCCCGACCTGCACCACCTCGATCCCGTACGGAACCGTGATTTGGGTCGGCGTCACGTGAAACAGGCGCCGGCCCGGCCGTGCCGTGCGCAGGTCCAACACCGCTGCCATGTCTCCTGAAGCGATTCGACTCAAGGCGCCCGACGAGCCGCGCAACCTGACTTCTACCGTGTCGGGCGGAATGCCGACCAGTTCGAGGCCGGCCGGCAGGTTCTGGAACTCCACCGGCGCGCGCAGTACGCGTTCGACGACGCGCTCGCCCGCCACGAGGAGCCATAACAGGCACGCGATGGTGGTCGAGAGAAACTTCAAGCCGAGATTGCGAAAAGGGTGGTACGCCATCAGCCGAAGGAATACCCCGCTTCACGCCGGTCCATATCCGAACGGCGAACCCTCAGCAGTTCCTTGAGCCGCTCTCGCAGCCGTTCCGGGTCCAGTCCGAGCTCGACGTTGCCGTCTTCCACCAGGGAGACTCGGCCGGTTTCTTCAGACACGACGACCGCAATCGAGTCGTTTTCTTCTGTGACCCCGATCGCCGCGCGATGGCGCGACCCCAGCTCGCGATTGATGCGCGGGTTGGTGGTGAGCGGCAGAAAGCACGCCGCGGCGGCAACGCGATCGCCCTGGATGATGACCGCGCCGTCGTGCAGCGGCGAGAGGCGTTGAAAGATGCTGACCAGCAGGTCGTAGGTCAGCCTGGCTTCGAGCAAGATGCCGCTTTCGATGTAATTGCGCAAGCCGATGGAGCGCTCGATCACGATAATGGCGCCGATTTTCTTCGACGCCAGGTTGCCGGTGGCCACCACGAGCTCTTCAACGGTGTCGTCGTCACTCACCTTGCGATCGAGCCGTCGGAAGATTCGCGCGCGCCCGAGGTGCACCAGCGCTCGCCGGATGTCGGCCTGCAGCAGGACGATCGCGGCAAACACGACATAGCCGACGAAATTGCGGATCAGCCAGTTGAGCGTTTCGAGCTGGAAGTAGCGCGAGAAATAGAACAGCACCACGATCGAGGCGATGCCTGCGGCCAGCTGCACCGCACGGGTGCCGCGGATCAGCTTGAGCAGCTCGTAAATCACGATCGACACGATCGCGATGTCGAGGATGTCCCACCACGTGACGGGGGGGCGCCGGAGCAGCTCGGTGAAGTACGACAACACGCTGGATCACTATATAGGGGTCTTCCCCGGGCCAGAAGGGGTCTGACCCCGAGCGGGAAATGCCGAGGGGGTCTCTACCCCACCACGCAAAGTCCGCGTGGCGGGGGCCCGGTCTGAACCCTTCGCAGAATTAAGCGGCCTGTTTGACTATGGACGACGGAATGTTCGGGCTGTCTGGGTTGACCGTGATGGTCCTCGTGGCGGGTGAAACGACCAGGTCCATGTCCTCCATCGGCACCGACCCGAGCAGTACGCCGTCGCCAATCACTAGCGCTCCGACAAAACACCCCCGTGATCCGAATCGCAGGTCGACCGGTCCCACGTAAGGGCACAAATGTTTGAGCCCATCCGCCGTGGTGACCTCGCGTTCGTAAAGTTGCTCGAGACCCAGCTGAATCGCGACGTGTTCCGGGATGCAAAGATGAAGTGCCCCGGTGTCGGCCAGGGCGCGCACCACAACGGGCCGCAGGCCCGGCAGGCGCGGATTCCGCAACGTCACTTCCGCGTAGATCAAGCCCAAGCGGCGATCCTCCCATCGTCGTCTCGCGTGGTCAATACCGCAGTTTTTTCGTACGCTGTTAGGGGTCTGACCCCCTCGCCAGGTGGGGACAAACCTTCAAGTTTGTCCGGGGGAAACGACAAACCTAAAGGTTTGTCGCCACCCTAAAGGTTTGTCGCCACGCGAGCGTTTCTAATCGCATCCGCGACCCGGACCACCTGCACCATCTCGGCGACCCGGTGGACCCGCACGACGTGGGCGCCGCCCAGTACGGCGGCGGTCACTGCGGCAGCGGTCGGCCAATCCCGCGCGTCGGTATCTAGCGGGCCCGTCGCCACCGTCATGAACGATTTGCGCGACGGTCCGGCAACGATCGGGAATCCAAGCGACCCGAGCCGATCGATGCCCGCGAGCGCTTGAAGGCTCTGTTCGGCGCGCTTCGCAAAGCCCAGTCCGGGATCAACGAGAATGCGGTCGCGTCCGACGCCGCACTCCAGCGCGTGATCGATGCAGCGCTGCAGGTCGTTCGCCACGTCTGCCACGACATCGCCGTACTCGGCATGCGCGTACATGTCGCCGGGCCG